>NZ_JBQGCX010000301.1:0-11653 GCF_052038725.1 Actinosynnema sp. | reverse complement strand
CCCCGAGCACGGCGAAGGCCCCGGAGCCTGTGCTCCGGGGCCTTCGCCGGTGTTCCGCCGCTCGGGGGCCCGCCGCTGGTGGGTTCTGCCGCCGGTGGGTTCCGCCGGTGGGTTCCGCCGGGGTGGTCGCGCTGCGGCGGTCCTGCTCGGGCCGGTCCTGCTCGGGTCAGTCCTGCTCGGGTCAGTCCTGCTTGGGCCAGTCCGGCTTCGGGTCCGGCTCCGGGGCCGGGGCCTTGCGCTCGGGCGCCTCGTCGGGCTCGAACTGCTCGGCGGGCCAGCCGGGCACCTGGACGGCGCCCTCCCGGCGCACCGGCATGGTCCGGCCGCCCGGCGGCGCCACCGGCGGCTGGGGCGGGGCAGGCGGCTGCGCGGCTGGGGGCTGGGCAACCGGCGGCTGGGCGGTCGAGGGCTGAGCGGTCGGCGACTGCGTGGCCGGGGGCTGCTGCTCGGCCGGAGGCTGGGGCTGCTGCCGCACCTCGCGGGTGGCCGGTTCCGGCTTGGGCAGGACCGGGTGCGACTGGGTCAGCTCGCGGGTCGCGTCCGACGGCGGCGACAGCCTCACCTCGCGGGTGACCGCCTCCGACCCCGGCGTCCGGGGCTGCGCGGGCGCGTCCTGCTGGGCGGCCCTCGCGGCTTGGTCGGCGGGCGACGGCGCCGGGGTCCCCGGCTCGGCCACCGGCGGCGTGCCGGTCTGGATCTTCGCCGTCTGCGGGCCCTGCGTGCTCACCCACTGGGTCGGCGCGGACGGACCGGTCGGGACCTGGCCCGCCGGGATCTCCCGGCTCGCCCTGCTCGGCGGCTGACCCGGCTGCCCGGTCGGCGGCTGGCCCGCGGGGCCGTGGTCCGGGGCGGGTCGGCCGACCGGGAACTCACCGGGCGGCGGCGGGCCCGTGACGCCCGCCGGGCCCGTGCCCGCCTGGCCCGAAGCCTGCGAACCAGCGCCCGGAGCGCCGGCGCCCGGCGAAACCGCGCCGGCACCGGCCGTCCCAGTGCCCGGCGAAGCCGCGCCAACCGCGCCAGCACCAGCCGTGCCAGCACCCGGCGATGCCGCGCCCGCCGCACCAGCGCCAGCCGCCCCCGTCCCCGGAGCCGCCGCCGCTGCCGCCGCGCGCTTCGCGCGTGCCGCCCGTGCCCGCTTCGCGCGCAGGTACACCACCAGCCCGCCGAGCCCCCCCCGCCCGGCGAGCGCCGTGAGCGGCCCGCCGACGTTGCCGAAGGCGCGGCCCATGGTGGACGTCGGCTCCGGGTCGCCCCCCTCGTCCGCGGTCTGCCCCGGCGCGGGCGCCGCGAGCGTCGGGTTGGCCGCCGTGGTCTTCCGCTTGGCCTGCGGGGCCCCGTCGACCAGCTTGCCGACGGTGGTGCTCGCGGGCAGCGAGAAGCCGTAGTCGAGCAGCCTCGCCGCCTGGTCGGTGGTGCGCAGGGGCTGCTGCTGGGCGCGCAGCAGCACGGCCACGAGCCGCCTGCCGTCGCGCTCGGCCGCGCCCACGTACGTGTGCTGGGCGTCGTCGGTGAACCCGGTCTTGCCGCCGAGCGCGCCCGCGTAGGAGGTCATCAGCCGGTTGTCGTTGATGACCGGCTTGGTGCCGCCCTCCTCGGCCGGGAACTCGATGCGCTGGGTGGCGATCGCCCTGGCGAAGTCGGGGTACTTCATCGCGGCGCGGAAGATCAGCGCCACGTCGTAGGCGGAGGTGCTGGTGCCGGGGGCGTCGAGCCCGGACGGGGTGATGGCCCTGGTGTCGCGGGCGCCCAGCTCGGTGGCCAGCGCGTTCATCTTGCGGATGGCGCTGGGCAGGCCGCCAAGCCGCCTGGCCAGCGCGTTGGCGACGTCGTTGCCGGACGCCATGACCAGCGACTGGAGCAGCTGCTCGACGGTGTAGGTGTTGCCCGCCTTCAGCCCGATGCAGGTGCACTCCTGCTCGGTGTCCTCCTCGATGGCGGTCATCTGCGAGTCCAGCGGCAACTCCTTGGCCGCCACCATCGCCAGCAGGACCTTGATCACCGAGGCGGGCCGCTGCCTGCCGTGCGGGTCGTAGGCCGCGAGCACGGCTCCGCTGTCCATGTCCGCGACGAGCCAGGTCTTGGCCGTGATGCCGCTGGGCGCCCTCGGGGCCCCCTCGGGCAGCACGGGGCCGCACTCGCCCATCCGGTCACCCCCGATCGGCGGGTCGGGGACCTCCAGCGGTTCCGGTGGGCGGGCGCCGCTGGGCACATCCTCGGACGTGTCCACCGCCGGGGGCGGCGACACCCTGTTCTCGCACGTGGTCTGCTGCGCTGCCGCCTGCGGCGCGACGAGCGCGGCGTTGGCGAGCAGCGCGCACGCAGCCAGCACGAAGGCGGCTGCGGACCTTCGGGACGCGGGGGAACGCACCCGTCCAGGCTATCCACCCCGGTTGCGGGCGTCGCACCCACCACGTCGGATACTGAACGGGTGAAGCTCTCCCGAGGCACGTCCGCGTTCCTGCTGGCCTTCGGGATCTGGTCGTGGGTGATCTGGCCGAACTTCCTGCGCAACATCTGGAAGGACGAGCGCTCCTGGGACTCGGGGCCGACGGCGTTCTTCACCGTGCACCTGGTGCTCGTCATCGCGTCGCTGGTCTTCGGCACGATCATCGGCGTGCTCGGCGCGCGCGGCCTGCTGGCAGCCCGCCGCCGCTAACCCCCACCACACCTGGAGGCTCCACCGTGGACTTCGTCCGCCTGCTGCTGGTGTTCCTGCACCTGCTCGGCATGGGAATGCTCGTGGCCATGTTCTTCATCCAGCGGCGCGTCGGCGCGAACGGGCCGCTGAACAAGGGCTGGCTGCACGGCAGCGGGCTCCAGCTGGTCACCGGCGTCGCGCTGATCGGCCTCGCGCCGCTGACCGGTCGCGACTACGACGTCGTGAAGATGGGCGTGAAGCTGGCGCTGCTGGTGGTGCTGGCGGGCCTGGTCGCGGTGAACCTCAGCAAGAAGCAGGTCGCGACGTGGCTGGCCCCGGCCCTGGGCGGCCTGGTCGTGCTGGAGACCGCCGTCGCGGTGTTCTGGCGCTAGCGGGCCACGTCCGCCGGGCGCGAGCGGCACCCCGCCGCGCCCGGCCGCGACAGCCCGCCGCCGCGGCTCAGCGCCCCGGCGCCCGCTCCCGCGGCACCCACTCCCCCCGCGCCCGCACCCGGCGCCCGCGCTCAGCGCCTGCGCCGGAACAGCGCCCCGATCAGCACCCCGGCCCCGAGCAGCCCGACCGTCGCGCCGGGCGTCGGCGCCTTCCGCAGCTCGACCACCGGCCGGATCACCGCCGGTGGCGGCGGCAGCGGCGGGTCGCGCAGCACGTTCTCCTTCGCCGTCGCGGTCCACGCGGCCATGAACAGCATGAACTGCGCCAGCAGGTTCGCGAACACCAGCACACCGATCAGCGGGCCGAACGCCAGGCCGGTCGGCGAGGTGCCGATGATCCCCAGGTAGATCGACCCGCCCTGCTTGAGCAGCTCGAACCCGACCGAGGTCACCGCCGCGCCGCGCATGGCGCTGCGCCACGACACCGGCTTGCGCGGCAGCTTCGCCAGCACCCACAGGAACACCAGCCAGTTCGCGGCCAGGCCGAGCACGATCGTGCCCGCCCGCAGCAGCGCCTCGGCCCACCACACGCCGTCCAGCCCGATCCCGCGCAGCACCAGGTGCGCGAACCCGCTGCCGACGGCGGTGATGCCGACCGACACCACCAGCGCGATCCCCAGCCCGATCAGCGCGAACAGGTCCCGCACGGCGGTCTTGACGATCGGCAGGTCGGCCTTCGGGTAGCCCCACTGGGCGGTGAGCGCGTCCCGCAGGTTCGTGATCCAGCCGATCCCGGAGTAGGCCGCGCCGAGCAGGCCGAACACGCCGACCGTGCCCTTGGAGTCGATGGCCTGCCCGACGACCTCGTTGAGCGTGTCGCCGAGCGAGCCGGGCACCGCCTCGGTGATCGCGCCGCGCAGGTCCTCCAGCAGGGCGGGCTGGGAGGTCAGCACGATGCCCGCGACGGCGAAGCCGATCATCAGCAGGGGGACCAGCGACAGGACGCTGAAGTAGGTGACCGCCGCCGCGTAGTGGGTGCCGTACCGCTCGGTGTAGCGGACGCCCGCCCTGATCACGTGGTCGAGCCACGGGTACCGGGCGCGCAGCCGGTCGATCTTCGACTCCGCCGCGTCCGGCTTCGATTCCGCCACGTCCGCAAGCTAGTCGGCGCTCTGACCAGCCGCCACTCGGCATCCAGGTGATGTGCGCGCGATCTCCGGCGGGGGCCGCAGAACGGCGGCGAGGCCGGTCCCCGAGCGGGGGCCGGCCTCGGGCGCGGAGCGCCTCCGGGGGCGTCAGCCCGCCAGGAAGCCGACCTTCTCGTACGCGCGCGCCAGCGTCTTCGACGCGACCTCGCGGGCCCGCTCGGAACCGCGCGCGAGCACCTTGTCCAGCTCGGCCGGGTCGGCCAGGTACTCGGCGACCTTGGCCTGGACGGGCGTCACGAACTCGGTGAACACCTCGCCGAGGTCCTTCTTGAGGTCCCCGTAGCCCTTGCCGTCGTAGTCGGCGACCAGCTCGTCCACCGTCCGCCCGGTCAGCGCGGAGTAGATCACCAGCAGGTTGGACACGCCCGCCTTGTTCTCGGGGTCGTACACGATCTCGCGCCCGGTGTCGGTGACCGCGGAGCGGATCTTCTTGGCGGACCGCTTCGGGTCCTCCAGCAGCTCGACGACGCCCGCGGGCACGGACTTGCTCATCTTCGACGTCGGGTCCTGCAGGTCGAAGATCTTCGCCGTGTCCTTGACGATGTACGGCTCGGGCAGCCGGAACGTCTTGCCGAACCGGCTGTTGAAGCGCTGCGCCAGGTCGCGGGTCAGCTCCAGGTGCTGGCGCTGGTCCTCGCCGACCGGCACGTGGTGCGCCTGGTACAGCAGGATGTCGGCGGCCTGCAGGATCGGGTAGGTGAACAGGCCGACGCCGATGGCCGACTCGGCGCGCGCCGACTTGTCCTTGAACTGGGTCATCCGGCTGGCCTCGCCGAACCCGGTGAGGCACTGCATGACCCAGCCGAGCTGGGCGTGCTCGGGCACGTGGGACTGGACGAACAGCGCGGACCGCTCGGGGTCGATGCCGAGCGCGAGGAGCTGGGCCGCCGAGACGCGGGTGTTGGCCCGCAGCACCTTGGGGTCCTGCTCGACGGTGATGGCGTGCAGGTCGACGACGCAGTAGAAGGCCTCGTGCGTGTCCTGCAGCGCGACCCACTGCCGCAGCGCGCCGAGGTAGTTGCCGAGGTGGAACGAACCCGCCGTCGGCTGGATGCCGGAGAGGACCCGTGGACGGCTGACCGGTGCTGCTGCGGTTGATTCCGACACGGGACCAGTGTCCCAGCCGGGTCAGGCGGCCTTGGGGGCGGGCCTGACGTCGCCGGGCAGCGGCTCGACCGCCGTCGGCTGCACCGCCTGCTGCACCTGCACCACCGGCAGGGCCGCGGGCGTCGGGACCTCGCGCTTGCGGAAGAAGCGGATGACGCCGAGCACCATGCCCACCGCACCCAGCCCGACCGCGCCGAACGCGACGGGGGCGTCGAGCGGGCCCGCCGCGACCGCGGTGTCGGCCGCCAGGGCAGTGCCCTGGCCCGCCAGCACCGTCAGCGCGCTGACCGCCGCACCCACTGCTGCTGCACCACGACCGCGCACAGCCGTGCCTCCTCACCCACACCGCGTCACCGTTACGGGCGAACTTCGTTGACGGACGGCCGTGAACCTACAGAAGCTGTTGGGCTGCTGTGTTCTCTTCAGGTAAAACCTCGGCCAGGCGCAGACCCTAGCCACGACCGCCCCGGCGCTCGCACCCGGGGTCTACCCGGCGACCCCCACTGGGCCGTACGTCGTAGTGCGCTGGCGGGCGGGCCTGCCCGCGAGGGCGGCGGTGGCGGCCAGCTCGGCGGTGCTGCGCGCGGAGCCGTGCTCGGAGCCCGCCATGCGGCGGATGGTCTCCTCCCTGAGCGTGCCGCCCAGGTCGTTGGCCCCGCCGCGCAGCACCTCGGCGGTGCCCTCGTCGCCGAGCTTGACCCAGGAGCACTGGATGTTCGGGACCCGGCCGTGCAGCGCGATGCGGGCGAAGGCGTGCACGGCCCGGTTGTCGCGGCGGCTGGGGCCGGGCCGGGCGACGCCCGCCAGGTAGATGGGGGCGTTGCGGTGCACGAACGGCAGGCCGACGAACTCGGTGAGGCCGCCGGTGCGGTCCTGCAGGCCGGCCAGGACGCGGAAGTGGCCGAGCCAGTGGCCGGGGTGGTCGACGTGGCCGTACATCATCGTGGACGAGGAGCGGATGCCCAGCTCGTGCGCGGTGCCGACGACGTCGAGCCAGGTCGCGGTGGGCAGCTTGCCCTTGGTGAGGACCCAGCGGACGTCGTCGTCGAGGATCTCGGCGGCGGTGCCGGGGATGGTGTCCAGGCCCGCCTCGCGCAGCTCGGTGAGCCACTCGCGGACGCTGGCGCCCGCCTTGGCCGCGGCGCTGACGATCTCCATGGGGCTGAAGGCGTGCACGTGCATCCCCGGCACGCGGCGCTTGATCGCGCGCACGGCGTCGGCGTAGTACGTCACCGGCAGGCGGGGGTCGATGACGCCCTGCATGCAAATTTCGGTGGCGCCCTCCAGCCAGGCCTCGTGGGCGCGCTCGGCGACCTCGTCGGTGGACAGCCGGAACGCGTCCGCGTCGCGCTCGCGCTGGGCGAAGGCGCAGAAGCGGCAGCCGACGTAGCAGACGTTGGAGAAGTTGATGTTGCGGTTGACCACGTAGGTCACGTCGTCGCCCACGGCGTCGGCCCGCAGGTCGTCGGCGAGGCGGGCCATGGCCTGCTGGGCGGGCCCGTCGGCGGTGAGGAGGGCCTTGGCGGCGCCGGTGTCGTCGAGGAGGCGGTGCGGGGCGTCGGCGGCCAGGCGCAGGGCGCGGGCGGTGTCCTCGGGGAGGCGCTCGACCGCCTTGGGCACGCTCAGCGCGGACCAGTCGCCGTAGACGCTGTCGAAGTCGCCGCGCCGGTCGCCGGTGCGGCCCTCGGTGTCGACGGCGGTGTGCAGGTCGGCGCGCCCGGTGGTGTCGGCGGCGTCGGGCTCCTGCCACTCGCGGCCGACGACGGGCGCGTCCGGCTGGGCCAGCCCGTCCTCGCCCGCGAGGGCGGCGACGTGCGCGGTGAGCCGGGTGTCGATCCACTGGCCGGGGGTGGCGCGGGTGTACCGGGGGTAGGCGGCGAGCCGCTCGCGCAGCTCGAACCCGGCCTCGCGGGTGACCTCGGCGAGCCGGTCGACCTGCGGCCACGGGCGCTCGGGGTTGACGTGGTCGGGCGTGACGGGCGACACGCCGCCCCAGTCGTCGATGCCGGCGCGGAGCATGAGCCCGAACTCGTCGCCGACCAGGTTCGGCGGGGCCTGGACGCTGGTGGTGGACGGCATGACCAGCCGGGCGACGGCGATGGTGGCGGCCAGTTCGCGCAGGTCGGCGTCGGGCATGGAGCGCATGGCGGTGTCGGGCTTGGCCCGGAAGTTCTGGATGATCACTTCCTGCACGTGCCCGTACTGGCGCGCGACGGCCCGCATGGCCAGCAGCGACTCGGCCCGCTCGGCGATGGTCTCGCCGATGCCGATGAGGATGCCCGTGGTGAACGGCACGTTCACCCGCCCCGCGTCCGTGAGCACCCGGAGTCGCACGGCGGGCTCCTTGTCGGGGCTGCCGTGGTGCGGCTGCCCCTTCTCCCGCCAGAGCCGCTCGGAGGTGGTCTCCAGCATCATGCCCATGCTGGCCGCGACCGGCCGCAACCGCTGGAACTCCTCCCAGCTGAGCACGCCGGGGTTCAGGTGCGGCAGCAGCCCGGTCTCTTCGAGGACCGCGATGGCGCACGAGCGCAGGTAGTCGAGCGTGGACGAGTAGCCGCGCGCGTCGAGCCACTCCTTGGCCTGGTGCCACCGGTCCTCGGGCCGGTCGCCGAGGGTGAAGAGCGCTTCCTTGCACCCGGCGGCGGCGGCCTCGCGGGCGATGGCGACGACCTCGTCGCGCTCCAGGAAGGGCGCGTCGAGCTTGTGCGGGGCGGTGGCGAACGTGCAGTAGTGGCACCGGTCCCGGCAGAGCCGGGTGAGCGGGATGAACGCGTTGCGGCTGTAGGTGACGACCCCGGCCCGCCCCTCGGCGAGCAGGTGCGCGTCCCGCACCTTGGCGGCGGAGGCCAGCAACGAGTCGAGGTCGTCCCCGCGCGCGTGCAGCAGGACGGCGGCCTCGGTGGCGTCGAGCACGGCCCCGTCGGCGGCCCGCCGCAGGGCGCGCCGCATGGCGGCGGCGCCGGGCGCCGGGGAGGGCGGGGTGATCGAGATGTCCACGGGCACGTCAACGAGCCTAGGCGGAGGGTATTCCCCGGCGGGCGCGGAGCGTGATGATCGCCGCAGCGGGTTTGGCGCACGCCGACCTGGTCACGGGGGACCCGCAGGGCTGCGGTCACGCAGCGGAGTCACCCGGTCGCACCAGTGGCCGGTCAGCCGCCGGCCCCGTCGAGCAGGTCGTCGAGCGCGGTCTCCAGGACCGGGACCTTGTCGGTGAGGGTCTGCCACACCAGCGCGTCGTCGACCGAGGCGTAGCCGTGGATCAGGATGTTGCGGAAGGCGACGATCCGGTTGACGTCGGGGATGCGCGCCGCGAGCTCGGCGTCGAGCTTCCGGAGCTGGTTGAGCGCCTCGCCGACGATCTCGAACTGCCGCTCGACGGCCGACCGCAGCATCGGGTCGTCCTGGTAGTCGGCGAACGCCTTCCCTGCCCCGAACCGCCGCAGCAGGCCGACCGCCTGCCGGGCGTCCCAGAGGTAGGTGCGGGGGTCACGCGGCATAGACCTGCTCCCGGCTCTCCATCACCCGCTGCCGGAAGTACGGGTTGCGGATGCCCGCGCTGCTCACCAGGTCGACCGGCCGCCCGAAGATCAGCTCCAGGCCCTCGCGGAGCGCGAAGTAGCTGCCGAAGTGGTCGAACCCCGGCCGGGCGTCGAACTCGACGAGCAGGTCGACGTCGCTGGACTCGGGGTCGAACGCGTCGCCGAGGGCGGAGCCGAACACGTCGAGGCGGCGGACCCCGAGCGCGCGGCACAGGTCCCGCACCTCGGCCAGCCTGGTCGCGATCGCCTCGTGCACGGCGCCACCTCCCACCCGCGATTGTGCCCGATCCGCCCGGCTCAGTCCCGGTACTCCACCGTCACCGGCGCGTGGTCCGACCACCGCTCCGCGTAGGTCGCGGCCCGCTCCACCACGGCCGTCTCGGCCCGAGCCGCCAGCCCCTCGGTCGCCACCTGGTAGTCGATGCGCCACCCGGAGTCGTTGTCGAACGCCTTCCCCCGGTACGACCACCACGAGTACGGCCCCTCCACGTCCGGGTGCAGCGCCCGCACCACGTCCGCGTAGCCGCTCTCGAACACCGACCCCAGCCACTCCCGCTCGTACGGCAGGAACCCCGCCGACTTCTGGTTCGCCTTCCACGACTTCAGGTCCGCCTGCCGGTGCGCGATGTTCCAGTCCCCGCACACCAGCACCTCCCGCCCGTCGGCCGCCGCCTTCTCCCGCAGCTCGACCAGGTAGGGCAGGAACGCCGCCATGAACCGGTCCTTCTCGTCCTGCCGCTCGGTGCCGACCTCCCCGCTGGGCAGGTACAGCGACCCGACCACCAGCCCGGTCAGCTCGACCTCCACGTACCGCCCCGAGTGCGCGAACTCCTCGACCCCGAACCCGACCCGGACCGCGGTCGGCTGCTCGCGGGTCAGCACCGCGACGCCGCTGCGGCCCTTGACCGCCGAGTGCGCGTGCGCCGAGTGCCACCCCTCGGGGTCGCGCACCTCGTCGGCCAACTGCCCCGGTTCGGCCCGCACCTCCTGGAGGCACACCACATCGGCCCCGGTGGCGGCGAGCCACTCCAGGTAGCCCTTCTTGGCGGCGGCGCGCAGGCCGTTGACGTTGACGGTGGAGACGGTCAGCACCGGCCCAGCCTAGTCAGCCACGACCCACCCGTGGGGGTAGCGCGCGCCGCACCGGGCGCACTTCGCCACAAGCCCCAGCATCATCACCATCGGGCTCGACCCGTCCGGGGACGGCAGCCCGCGCACCGGGTGCCCGTCGAGGTCGGAGACCAGCTCGGGCCAGTCCGGCTCGCACGAGCAGGTGATGATCTCGTCGCGCTTGCCGCGCCGCCAGCTCAGGAACACCGGACAATCAGAGCACACCGGACGCCCGGCCCGCCCGCGCAACCCGCGGCCCGCCTCACCCGCAGTCCGCCCCCGCGGCCGTGGCCACGCCCTCCTGCGCCACCCACCGGTCGTCCGCCAGCAGCCGGAACCCGTTCTGCACGACCCGCTGCGCGTCCAGCACCGCCCCCCTCGGCGCGGTCGACAGCACCGGCAGCGCCGTGTCCGGCCCGCCGCGCACCTCCAGCACCTCGACGGCCACCTCGACCCGGCACGGGTCGGGCGCCCCCGACCCGAACCGCTGCCCGCCGCTGATCGCGTACATCGCCACCGCGACCCCGACGACCCCGAGCACGACCAGCCCGCGCAACCCGCGGAACGGCGCATCCACGCGCATGGGCATGGGACACCTCCTCGACCTGGGGTATAGCCAACCCACCCCCGGCGCGGAACTCCCCGGCACCCGAACCACCCACCACGCCCATCGGACGGGCGTACCCCGACGACCCTGCGTGACCGGAACCGGCCCGCGAGCCGGGAAGGGCCCCGGAGAACCCAACGGGCCCGGCCGCCGAAGCGACCGGGCCCGCCGAGAAGACGTGCGGCCTCAGCCCGCCATCTTCTTCTGGAGGTTCTCGTCCAGCGTGGCGAGGAAGTCCTCCGTGGTCTGCCACTCCTGGTCACGGCTGACCAGCAGCGCGAGGTCCTTCGTCATCTTGCCGCTCTCGACGGTCTCGACGATGACCTTCTCCAGCGTCTCCGCGAACCCGGTGACCTCGGGGGTCCCGTCGAGCTTGCCGCGGTGCTTGAGGCCACCGGTCCAGGCGAAGATCGACGCGATCGGGTTGGTGGAGGTCGGCTTGCCCGCCTGGTGCTGGCGGAAGTGCCGGGTGACGGTGCCGTGCGCGGCCTCGGCCTCGACGGTCTTGCCGTCCGGGGTCATCAGCACGGAGGTCATCAGGCCGAGCGACCCGAAGCCCTGCGCGACCGTGTCGGACTGCACGTCGCCGTCGTAGTTCTTGCACGCCCAGACGTAGCCGCCCTCCCACTTCATGGCCGCGGCGACCATGTCGTCGATGAGGCGGTGCTCGTAGGTGAGCCCCTTGGCGTCGAACTCGGCCTTGAACTCGGCCTCGAACACCTGCTGGAAGATGTCCTTGAAGGCGCCGTCGTACGCCTTGAGGATGGTGTTCTTGGTCGACATGTACACCGGGTAGTTCCGCTGCAGGCCGTACGAGAACGAGGCCCGCGCGAAGTCCTCGATGGACTTGTTGAAGTTGTACATGCCCATGGCCACGCCGCCGTCGGCGCCGTAGTTGGCGACGACGTGCTCGATCGGCGCGGAGCCGTCCTCGGGCGTGAAGGTCACGGTCAGCTTGCCCGCGCCGGGGACCTTGAAGTTCGTGGCCTTGTACTGGTCGCCGTGGGCGTGGCGGCCGATGATGATCGGCTTGGTCCAGCCGGGGACGAGCC
>NZ_JBQGCX010000300.1:0-15928 GCF_052038725.1 Actinosynnema sp. | reverse complement strand
GCCGGTCCGGCCGCGATCCGGCGCGGGTCGCCGGTGAGCGCGCCGCGCGCGTCGACCGGGACGACCCACAGCGCGCTCTCCACGACGAACGCCAGCCACCGGCCGTCCGGGGACCACACCGGGCCGTCGTCACCCCTGGTGGACAGGGACTTGCCCGGCAGCGGCTCGGCGTAGCGGACCTCGCCGGTGTCGAGCGCGACGGTGAGGATCTGGTTCGTGCCCTCGCGGTAGCGGCGTGAGAGCGGTTTCACGGCGGCGAGCGCGAGCGTGCGGCCGTCCGGGGACCAGGTGGGGCGGCCGGGTTGGAACAGCGCGGGCAGGACCTGCGTGGCGACGCCGTCGGAGAGCACCCAGGTGGCGCCGTCCTCGTCCTGGAACGCGATCTGCTCGCCGTCCGGGGCGATCCTGGGGGTGAGCTGCGCGCCGGGGAGGTCGGTGAGGCGGGTGTCGGTCCCGGTGGCCAGGTCGTGCCGCCACAGCGCGGGCGTGCCGGTGCGGTCGCTGGTGTAGACCAGTGCGGAGCCGTCGGGGGCCCAGTCGGGGTCGGAGGCGAACGAGCCGTCGTCCACGAGCGCGCGCGGCTCGCCGCCCAGGGGCAGCAGCCAGAGCGCGCCGAGCGCGCGGAACGCGACCTCGCGGCCGTCCGGCGACAGCACCGGGCTCGCGATCCCCTTGACCGGGCCGGACTTCCGGTCGACCGGACGGGCCGCGGGGCGGTCCACGTGCGGGGCGTGCTCGACGGTCGCCTCGAACGGGATGGCGCGGGTGGCCCCGGTGGTGAGGTCGCGGACGCGCAGGCCGCCGTCCGCCGTGTGCAGCAGGGCCGCGCCGAGCCACTGCGGGCTGGAGCCGAACAGGTCCTCGTCGGCGACGACCACCCGGCCGTCGACGACGAGGGAGGTGGCAGGCCGGGCGAAGGCGGTGTGCACGAGGCGGCCGTCCGGCGTGAGGCCGGGGGCGAGGACGCGGGTGCCGGTGACCGGCTGGACGAGGCGGGTGCGGGTTCCGCCGTCCAGGGTGATCCGGTCGATCGCGGCCCCGTCTGCGGTGCAGACGAGGTGGCGGCCGTCGGCGCTGAACGCGGGTTCGCCGTCGTCGTCCGGGCCGGTGGTGAGGCGGGTGGTGCGGCCGGTGGCCAGGTCGAGCAGCCACAGGCGGTAGCCGTCCGCGCCCGCGTCGCCGGAGTAGGCGATGGTGCGGCCGTCCGGGGAGAAGCGGGGTTCGCGGTGGTCGCTCCCGCCGGAGGTGCGCTCGCGCAGACCGCGGCCGTCGACGCCGATCGTCCACAGGTGGAAGTTGCCGTCGCGGTACGACTGGAAGACCAGGCTGCGGCCGTCCGGGGAGAAGTGCGGGCGGGTGGCGTCCTGCTCGGGGTCGGTGAGCGGGCGGGCCCTGCCGCCGGACGCGGGCAGGAGCCAGATGCGGGTGTAGAGGTCGATGGCGATGGTGCGGCCGTCCGGGGAGAGGGCGGCGGTGATGTTGGTGCCCTCGGTCGCGGTGAACCGCCGGAGGGCGCCCGACGCCTCGCCGTCCCGCGCGGCGGCGGGGCCCGGTGGCCCGACCAGGGCGACGCCGCCCGCGGCGGCCCCGCGCAGCAGGTCTCGACGGCGCAAACCAGCACGTGCGCTGTTCACGGGGAACCCCTCCCGACTCGTCGACGGGTCGGCTTTCCACGGTAGGCCGCGCGCGCGGGGTGGGCGGTCGGCCGCTTCGGGGGCGTCTCGACAGGCGGGAGGGCCTTGCGCGGCCGGGACCACGCGAAGGCCCGCCCCGCGTCCGGGACGGGCCTTCGCGGCGGACCGGCGGCTACCGCGCGGTCAGCGGGTCCTCGACCTCCACCAGGCCCGACAGCGACGGTGGCAGCGGGGCGGTGTGCAGGACGCCCAGGCGCTGCGTCGCGCGGGTCAGGGCCACGTACAGCTCCGCCGCGCCCCGGTCGCCGTCGGCGAGGATGCGCTCCGGCTCGACGACGAGCACCGCGTCGTACTCCAGGCCCTTGGTCTCCGAGGCCGCCACCGCGCCCGGCACGTCCGGCGGGCCGATGACGACGCTGGTGCCCTCCCGGCCCTCCTCGGCGCGGGTGAACCCGGCGACCGCCTCGGCGACCTGCTCGGGCGTCACGCGCCGCGCCCACGGCGGCACGCCGCACGAGCGCACCGACTCCGGCGGGCGCACCGACGGCGCGAACCCGGCCAGCACGGACGCCGCCACGGCCATGATCTCGGCCGGGGTGCGGTAGTTCACCGTCAGCTCCCGGTACACCCACCGGCCCGGCACGTAGCGGTCCAGCACGGCGCCCCACGAGTCGGCCCCGGCGGGCGAGCGGCGCTGCGCCAGGTCGCCGACGACGGTGAAGGACCGGTTCGGGCAGCGCCGCATGAGCACCCGCCAGTCCATCTCGGACAGCTCCTGCGCCTCGTCCACGACGACGTGCCGGTACGTCCAGTCCCGGTCGGCGGAGGCCCGCTCGACCAGGTCCCTGGTGTCGCGCTCCTCGAACCGCTCGGCCAGGTCGGAGGCGTCCACCAGGTCGGAGGCGATCAGGTGGTCCTCGTCGTCCATCATGTCGGCGCGCTCGACCAGCATCCCGAGCACGCCCTCGGCGAACCTGGCCTCCCGGTCGCGCGCCGCCTCGGCCGCCGCGTCGTCGGCCTTGTCGCGCCCGAGCAGGTCGACCAGCTCGTCCAGCAGCGGCACGTCCGACACGGTCCAGGCGTTGCCGCGCTCGCGCAGCAGCAGCTCCACGTCGGCGCCCGCCGCGCGCAGCCGCTCCGGCGACGAGTACAGGCCCGCGAGCAGCGACGCCGGGGTCAGCTTCGGCCAGAACCGGTCGACGAGCGCGGTGAACGAGTCGTCGTCGGCCAGCTCCTTGAGCAGCTCGCGGCGGGTGCGCTCCCACGCCTCCTTGTTGTCGCGGGTGAGCCAGCCCTTGCCGATCCGGGCGATGGCCCGCTCGGTGAGCACGTAGGTCAGGATCTCGGTGAACGTCGACCGCGCCTCGTTGTGCGGGAGGCCGCTGTCGCGGGCCTCCTGCCGGGCCCACTCGACCACGTCCCGGCCGAGCAGCAGGTCGTGCCCGCCCATCCGGACCTCGAGGGGCTCCTCGGGCAGCGTCTGCCGGTCGGCCACCGCCGCCGCCAGCACCTCCAGGAACTTCAGCGACCCCTTGACGCGCGCCGCCTCGGGGTCCTGCTCCTCGGCGGTGACGACCAGGCCCGGCACGAACCCGCCGGTGGTCGTGAACACCACGTCCGACTCGCCCAGCGACGGCAGCACCCGGCCGATGTGGTTCAGGAACGCCGGGTTCGGCCCGACGACCAGCACGCCGTGCCGCTCCATGCGCTCGCGCTGGGTGTACATCAGGTACGCGACGCGGTGCAGCGCCACGACCGTCTTGCCGGTGCCCGGACCGCCCTCGATGACCAGCACGCCGTCGTGCGCCAGCCGGATGATGCGGTCCTGCTCGGCCTGGATGGTCGCGACGATGTCGCGCATCCCCTCGCCGCGCGGCGCGTTGACCGCCGCCAGCAGCGCCGCGTCGCCCCGCTCCTGGTCGCCGGGGCGGCCGAGGACCTCGTCGGTGTAGTCGACGACCTTGCGGCCCCTGGTGTGGAACTGCCTGCGGCGGCGCATCCCCTCCGGGTTCGCGGCGGTGGCCACGTAGAACGGCCGGGCGGCGGGCGCGCGCCAGTCCAGCAGCGCGGGCTCGTAGTCGTCGTCCTTGTCGTACAGCCCGATGCGCCCGATGTAGGAGCGCTCACCGGTGATCGCGTCCAGGCGGCCGAAGCACAGGCCGTTGTCGGCCACGTCCAGCCGCTTGACCTCCCGCCCCAGCGAGCGGACCTCGGTGTCGCGCTCCACGAGCGAGCCGCTGTTGCCGCCGTTGCCCATCAGGGCGTTGTCGTACTCGGCCCGGACGCGGGCGCGCTCGGCGTCGAGCCGCGCGTACAGCTCCGCGACGTGGGCGCGCTCGGCGTCCAGTTCTTCTTCGTACCCTCGTGCAGCCACGTGCCCCTCACCAGCAGGTTCCGACCTCGGCGGGTGATTGTGCGCCAGGGCCTGGGCCTTGCCGCAAGCCCCCCGGCGTGCTATACGTTCAGACTGGGGGGTCGTGCTCCCCCGTCGGGTCCCATCCTGCCCGACGGGACGCGCTCGGGCAGCACCGGCTCGGCGAGGCCCCCAGCGCCCTCGGCGCTCTCGGCACCCTCAGCGCCCTCAACGCCCCTCAGGCGGCCTCCCCGCTCACCAGCCCCTTGCGCTCGCGCTTGAGCGGCACGACCAGCGGCGTCCCGGTCTCCGGGTCCGGGATGACCCGGCAGCGCAGCCCGAACACGTCCTCCACCAGCTCGGCGGTGACGATCTCGCTCGGGTCGCCCTGGGCCACCACGCCCCGGCCGGGCCTCATCGCGATCAGGTGGGTGGCGTAGCGGCAGGCCTGGTTGAGGTCGTGCAGCACCGCGACCAGGGTGTGCGCGCCGTCCTCGTGCAGGTCGGCGCACAGGTCGAGCACCTCGACCTGGTGGGCGACGTCCAGGAACGTGGTGGGCTCGTCGAGCAGCAGGATCGGGGTCTGCTGGGCCAGGGCCATGGCCAGCCACACGCGCTGGCGCTGCCCGCCGGACAGCTCGTCCACCGGCCGGTCGGCCAGCTCCGCGACACCGGTCAGGCGCATCGACTCGGCGACCACCCGCTGGTCGTCCTCGGACCACTGGCGCAGCAGCCGCTGGTGCGGGTACCGGCCGCGCGCCACCAGCTCCTCCACCACGATGCCGCCGGGGGCGGTGGAGGTCTGCGGGAGCAGGCCGAGCCTGCGGGCGACCTCCTTGGAGCGGTAGGAGGAGATCGCCGCGCCGTCGAGCAGGACCGTGCCCGAGGTGGGCTTGAGCATCCGCGCGAGCGCCTTGAGCAGGGTGGACTTGCCGCAGGCGTTGGGTCCGACGATGACGGTGAACGAGCCGTCCGGGACGGCGACGTCGAGGTGCTCCGCCACCAGGCGCTCGTCGTAGGCCAGGGTCAGGTCCTCGCCGCGCAACCGGGTCATCGCCCGCTCCCCTTCCGCCACTCGGCGGCCAGCAGCCACACGAGGTAGAGCCCGCCGATGGCCCCGGTGGCGATGCCCACCGGCAGCTGTGAGGTCGGGAACAGCTTCTGCACGGCCAGGTCGCCCAGCAGCAGGAGCAGGCCGCCGGTGAGGGCGGACGCGACCAGGACCGGGGTGGGCGAGCCGGTGAGGCGGCGGGCCAGCTGGGGGGCGGCCAGCGCCACGAACGTGATGGGGCCCGCGGCGGCGGTGGCGACGGCGGCCAGTCCGACGCTGAGCGCCAGGAGCGCGAGCCGGGTCGGTTCGGCGGGCACGCCCAGGCCCGTCGCGGTCAGGTCGCCCATCTCCAGCAGGGCCAGCCTGCGGGCCAGCGCGAGCGCGCACGGGAGCAGGACCACGAGAGTGGCGGCGAGGACCTGCACGTGGCCCCAGCCCCGGTTGTTCAGGCCGCCGACCAGCCACGCCTGCGCGGCGAGCGCGCTCTCCAGCGAGGTGCGGGTGAGCAGGAACGAGTTGGCGGCCAGCATCATCGCGCTGACGCCGATGCCGACCAGGACCAGCCGGAAGCCCTGGACGCCGCCGCGCAGCGCCAGCAGGTAGACGGCGGCGGAGGTGATCAGGCCGGTGACGGCGGCCGAGGTGGCGACGGTGGTCATGCTCGCCTGGAAGACGACCGTGGCGGCGATCGCGCCGGTGGCCGCGCCCTGGGTGAAGCCGATGACGTCCGGGCTGGCCAGCGGGTTGCGGGACAGGCTCTGCAGGATCGCGCCGGACGCCGCCAGCGCCGCGCCGACCAGGAAGCCGGTGAGGAGCCTGGGCAGGCGCAGGGTGAGCACGACGAAGTCGGAGAACGGGTCGCCCTGGCCGAGGAAGGTGGCGAGGACCTCGACGGGGGTGAGCGGGTAGTCGCCGGTGACCAGGGTGGTGACGGTCGCGGCCAGGGCCAGCGCGGCGAGGGCGGTGGTCACGGCGAGGGAGCGGGGGCTGACCCTGGTGGAGAGCGGGCCCGCGCGCAGGACTCGGGTCACAGCTGCGCCAGCTTCCTGCGCCTGCACAGCGCGATGAACACGGGGGCGCCCAGGAGCGCGGTCACGATGCCGACCTCCACCTCCTGAGGCGCGATGACGACCCGGCCCACGACGTCGGCGCCCAGGAGCAGGACCGGGGACAGGACCGCCGAGTAGGCGAGGACCCAGCGCTGGTCGGTGCCCGCGGCGGCGCGGGCGATGTGCGGGACGGTCAGGCCCAGGAACGAGATGGGGCCCGCGGCGGCGGTGGCCGCGCCCGCCATGAGGGTGATCGCGACGACGCCGAGGGCGCGGGTGCGGGTGGGGCTCGCGCCCAGCGCGCGGCCGGTGCTCTCGCCCAGCGCCAGCGCGTTGAGGCTGCGGCCCAGCAGCAGCGCGGTGAGCACGCCCGCGACGACCAGGGGGGCGATCTGCCAGACGGTCTCGGCGGTGCGGCCCGCGAGGGAGCCGACGTTCCAGAAGCGGAAGGACTGGAAGGTCTGGGCGTTGAGCAGCAGCACCGCGGAGGTGTAGGCGTAGAGGACGGCGGTCAGCGCCGCGCCGCTGAGCACCAGGCGGTCCGGGGTGACCGTGCCCCGGCCGGTCGCGCCGAGGACGTAGACGGCGACGGCGGACACCGCCGCGCCGGCCAGGGAGAACCAGAGGTAGCCGGAGGCGGAGGTGATGCCCAGGAACGCGATGGCGGTGACGATCGCCGCCGCCGCGCCCATGTTCACGCCCAGCAGGCCGGGGTCGGCCAGCGGGTTGCGGGTGAGGGCCTGCATCAGCGCGCCGCTCAGGCCGAGGGAGACGCCCGCCAGCAGGCCGAGGGCGGCCCTGGGGACGCGGACGTCGCGGATGATCGCGGCGTCGCCCGAGCCGTCGTCGGCCTGGAGCAGCGACCAGGTCTGGGTGAACGGGATGCTCTTGGTGCCGACCCACAGGCTCAGCGCCACCACGAGCGCGAGCGCGGCGAGAGCCAGCAGCAGACCCAGTGACCGCACCACCGACCGGGACACCGCACCTCCCCTTCGTTCCTTAGGGGAGGCTAACCGATGTGGGGCGCGGCACGCGCGGGGGTGGTGATCTTCGTGCGCGCTCCCGGCCGGGGCGGTCGGCGGCGCGCCGACCGGAGTTGTCCGACACCGCCCCACGTCGACGCCGATCCGTCGTACCGTGGTGGTGTGGGGATGACCGAGAAGCGCAGGGCCTGGCCGTTCCCGGTCGCGCTGGTGGCGAACGCGGTGCTGGGCGTGGTCTCCGCCCTGCCGCTCGCGTGGGGGTTCGCGCTGCTGGTCGACCTGGCGGGCCCCGGACCGTCGGACCCGCCGGACGTCGCGGCGCCGCTGTCGCTGCTCACCCCGGTGCTGCTGGTGTTCCTGCTGCTGAACGCGGTGCTGTTCAAGCTCAGCGGGAGCAGGGCGAGCAGCTACTGGCCGGTGAACGTGCTGGTCCTGCTGGTGCCCGCGCTGCTGGCGAGCTGCGCCTAGCGAAGCGCGGGGGCAGGCGGCCGGGGGCGCCGAGGAAGCGCCCCCCGGCCGCTCACCTCACCGCAGGCTCACCGGCCGCAGGTCGGTCCAGTTCTCCTCCACGTACGCCACGCACGCCTCGCGCCCGCCGGGCCCGAACACCGGGTCCCAGCCCGCGGGCACCTCCGCGAACGCGGGCCACAGCGAGTGCTGCCCCTCCGCGTTCACCAGCACGTGGAAGACGCCCTCGGCGTCGTCGAACGGATTGCTCATGCGTCGATCCTCCCGTCAAGGTCGCCGACCAGCGCGTCCAGCTCGGCGCGCAACCGCTCGGCCCACCGCTCCACCGTGGCCCGCTCGAACAGGTCCACCGCGTACACCAGGTAGCAGGGCACGGCTCCGCCGCCCCTGGGTTCGTAGAAGCTGAGCGTCAGCTCCGCCGTCGTGCTCCCGGTCGGCACCGCGACCAGCTCGCCCAGCTCGCCGCCGAGCGCCGCCCGCTCGTGGTGCACGACCACGACCTGCGGGTCCGCGCCGGGCAGCACGTCGGCGTGGTCGAACGCCGCCAGGTCCGCCTCCCGCACCCGCGCCAGCAGCTCCGCCCAGGTCGGCGACCCGGCCACGTCGGTGCGCAGCACCACGGGTGTGAAGAACGACCCGACCACGTCGGCCAGCGCCTCCTCGGTCCGCCCGGCGACCAGCGCGCCGATCGGCACGTCCGCGCCGTGCTCGGACAGCACCACCGCCAGCGCCGCCTGCACCACCATGAACAGGCTCGTCCCGGTCGCCGACGCCACCGCGCCGATCGCCTCGTGCAGCGAGGCGGGCAGCTCGAACGGCACCACGTCGGCCGCGTAGCGCGGACCGGGAGCCGTTCCCGCGTAGGGGAGTTCGAGCCTGGGCAGGTCGCGGAGCGAGTCGCGCCAGAACGCCCGCTGCCGCTCCCCCACCACCTCCGCGACCTCGGCCGACCACAGCGCGTAGTCCGCGTACCCGACCGGCAGCTCCGACCACGTCGGCGCGGAGCCGGAAACCCTTGCCCGGTAAGCGCTGACGAGGTCCCGGACCAGCGGGACCACCGACCACTCGTCCACGGCCAGGTAGTGCATGGTCAGCAGCAGCGCCTGCCGCTCCCCCGCCACCACCAGCCGGGCGCGCGCGGGCGGTCCGGCCAGCAGGTCGACCTCCTCGCGGGCGAACCCCGACAGCGCCGCGTCGAGTTCCCGCACCACAACGGTTTCCAGCTCGGGCGCGGGCGCCGGGCGCTGCACCCGGCCGTCCAGCACCACCCGCAGCGGCTCGTGCCTGGCGACCACGTCCCCCCACGCCGCGGCGAGCGCGCCCGCGTCGAAGGTCCCGCGCAGCGCCAGCGCGTGGTCCCACCCGCCTCGGGTGGCCCACCTCGCCCGCTGCACCGCCGACATCGGCAGCTCCACCGGCCGCTCGATCCGCCGCAGCCTCGGCCGCTCGGACACCGCGCCGCTGAGCCTGCCCGCGAGCCCGGCCACGGTCGGCGAGTCGAACACGTCCCGCAGCGCCAGATCGACCCCGAACACCGCGCGGATGCGCCCGACCAGCCGCATCGACGCCATCGAGTGCCCGCCCAGCTCGAAGAAGCTGTCGTGCGCGCCCGGCGAGACGCCCAGCACCTCGGCGAACAGCTCCGCCACCGCCTTCTGCTCCGGCGTGCTCGGCCGGTCGTCGCCCGCGAGGGCCGACCAGTCCGGGCGCGGCAGCGCGCGCCGGTCCAGCTTCCCGTTGGGGGTCAGCGGGAGCGGGCCGGGCAGGACCACGACGGCGGCCGGGACCATGTGCTCCGGCAGGCGTTCCGCCACGCGCGAGCGCAGCCCGGACGGGTCGGGCTCGACCTCGCCGGAGGCAGGCACGACGTACCCGACCAGCCTGGTGATCTCACCCTCGCGGTCGGCCACCACGGCGGACTGGGCGACGCCCTCGGCGTCCGCGAGCACCGCCTCCACCTCGCCCAGCTCGACCCGGAAGCCGCGGATCTTGACCTGGGTGTCGACCCGGCCGAGGAAGTCCACGTTCCCGTCCGCGCGCCACCGCGCCCGGTCGCCGGTCCGGTACATCCGCGCGCCGGGCGGGCCGAACGGCGAGGCCACGAACCGGGACGCGGTCAGGTCGGGGCGGCCGAGGTAGCCGCGCGCCAGGCCGCGCCCGGACACGTACAGCTCCCCCACCACGCCGGGTGGCACCGGCCGCAGCCGGGAATCGAGCACGTGGACGGTGGTGTTCGGGTCGGGCACGCCGATCGGCACCGCGCCACCCCAACCGGGAACGGCGCGCCACAGCGTGGAGTTCACCGTGGCCTCGGTGAGCCCGTACGCGGCGAGCAGGTTCAGCCGACCGGCCCAGCGGCCGATCAGGTCCGGCGGCACGGTCTCGGTGCCCACCAGGATCGTCGAGCCGTCGGGCAGCTCGCAGTCGGCGGGCAGCGCGGACACCAGGGACGGCGGCAGCACCATGTGCGTGATCCGCCGGTCCCGCAGGAAGTCCGTGAGCGCGGGACCGGCGACGCGCACCTCGTCGGGCGCGAGCACGAGCCTGCCGCCGACGCACAGCGCCATGGTCAGCTCGAACACCGCGACGTCGAAGCCGACCGAGGCGAACTGGAGCACCCGGCTGTCCTCGGTCAGGCCCATCCGGTCGATCGCGGTGGCCGCGAGGCTGGCGATGCCCTCGTGCGGGACCACCACGCCCTTCGGCCGCCCGGTGGAGCCGGAGGTGTAGATGACGTACATGGCCGAGTCGAGCGAGGCGGGACCGCCGTCCACAGTGGACTCGTCGGCCGCCGCCAGCTCGTCGGCGACCGCGTCCAGGTCCAGCCTGGGCACGACGCCGGGCACCACCACCTCGCTGGTCGCCACCACCAGCTCGGCCCCGGAGTCCTCGACCACGTAGGCGATCCGGTCCGCCGGGTTCGACAGCTCCAGCGGCAGGTAGGCGGCCCCGAGCTTGAGCACCGCCAGCACGGTCGCGACCATCTCCACCGACTTCGGCACGGCCACGCCCACCACCGACTCGCGCCGCACGCCCCGCGCCGCCAGCAGCCGGGCGATCCGGTTGGAGCGGGCGTCGAGCCGGGCGTAGCTCTCCGAGCGGGCCCGGTCGACCACCGCGACCTCGTCCGGCCTGCGCGCCACGACCTGGGCGAACAGCTCGGTGAACGTCAGCTCCGGCACGTCCCGCGCGGTGTCGTTGAACTCGCGCAGCACCAGCTGCCGCTCGTCGTCGGCGAGCAGGTCGACCGCGCCGACCGGCGCGCCGGGGTCGGCGACGACGGTCGCGAGCAGCCGGGTCAGCCGCTGGGCGAGCCGCTGCGCGGTGGCCGCGTCGAACAGGTCGGTGGCGTACTCGACGCGGCAGCCGATCGGGCCGCCCGCCCGGTCGGTGAAGCTGAACACCAGGTCGAACTTGGCGGTCCCGGTCTCGTGAGCCTGCCACTCGACGGCCAGCCCGTCGAGCGCGAACTCCTCGGCGCCCCGGTTGTGGTAGCCCACCATGACCTGGAACAGCGGGTTGCGCGCGGCCGAGCGGACCGGGTTGACCCGGTCGACCACGGCCTCGAACGGCACGTCCTGGTGCGAGAACGCGGCCAGCGAGGTCTCCCGCACCCGGCCGACCAGCTCGGTGAAGCTCGGGTCGCCGGTCAGGTCCGCGCGCAGCACCAGCGTGTTGACGAAGAACCCGACCAGGTCGTCGAGCGCCTCGTCGGTGCGCCCGGCGATCGGCGCGCCGAGCGGGATGTCCTCGCCCGCGCCGAGCGCGCCGAGCAGCGCGGCCACGGCGGCCTGCAGGACCATGAACGCGCTGGCCCCGGTCTCCTGGGCGATCCCGCGCACCCCGGCGACCACCTCGGCCGGGAACTCCACCTCCAGGTCAGCGCCCCGGAACGTCGGGCGCGCGGGCCGGGGCCGGTCGACCGGGAGCTCCAACTCCTCGGGCAGCCCGGCGAGCGCGCGCTCCCAGTGCGCGAGCTGCTCGTCGCCGACGACGTCCAGGAGTTCCCGCTGCCACAGCGCGTAGTCCGCGTACTGCACGGGGAACGCGGGCAGGTCGGGCTCCTCTCCCGCGCGCAGCGCCCGGTAGCACTCGGCTAGGTCGCGCAGGAACGGCCGGTCCGACCACTCGTCGGTGGTGATGTGGTGCAGCAGCACGACGACGAGGTGCTCGTCCTGGGCCAGGCGCGCGACGGTGACCCGCATCGGCAGTTCGCGCTCCAGGTCGAACGGCCTGCCCACCTCGGCGCGGACCAGGTCGGCGGCCTGCGCCCCGGTGGCCTCCACGCTGCGGAAGACCGGGTCGACGTCGGTCAGCACCCGCTGGAACGGCACGCCGTCGCGCTCGCCGAAGACCGTGCGCAGCGCCTCGTGCCGGTCGGTGAGCAGCCGGAACGCGCCGCGCAGCGCGGCCACGTCCAGCTCGCCGCGCAGCCGGAAGACCAGCGGGAAGTTGTACGCGGCGGAGGTGCCCTCCATCTGCTGGATGAGCCAGAGCCGCTGCTGCGCGTGGGAGAGCGGCAGCTCGTCGGGCCGCCCGCCCGGCCAGCGCGCGGGGCGCAGCGGTGGCCTGGCCGGGGCGCCGCCGCTCGCGCGGGCGGCGAGCAGGGCGGGGGTGGGGGCGTCGAACAGGTCGCGGATCGACAGCTCGACGCCGAGCGCGGTGCGGGCCCGGCTGACCAGCCTGGTGGCCAGCAGCGAGTGCCCGCCGAGGTCGAAGAAGCCGTCCTCCACGCCCGCCTCGGGCACGCCGAGCAGGTCGGCGAACAGCTCGCGCAGCACGCGCTCCCGCTCGTTCGCCGGCTCGCGGGAGGCGGCCCCGCCGGTGACGACGGGCTTGGGCAGGGCGCGGGTGTCGAGCTTGCCGTTGACGGTCAGCGGCAGCGCGTCCACGGCCATGACGGCGGCGGGCACCATGTAGTCGGGCAGGCCGGACTTGAGCGACTCGCGCAGCCGCGCGGTGTCCACTTCGGACACGACGTAGCCGATGAGCCGCTTCACCCCGCCCGGTCCGGCGTCCACGACCACGGCGGCGTGGGTGACGCCGGGGAGCGCGGCGAGCGCCGAGGTGACCTCGCCCAGCTCGACCCGGTAGCCCCGGATCTTGACCTGGTCGTCGGTGCGGCCGAGGAAGTCCAGGTTCCCGTCGGGGCGGGCGCGGACCAGGTCGCCGGTGCGGTACATGCGCTCGCCGGGCTCGCCGAACGGGTCGGCGACGAAGCGGGACGCGGTGAGGCCGAACCGGTCGTGGTAGCCGCGCGCCAGGCCGATGCCCGCGATGTACAGCTCACCGGGCGCGCCGGGCGGCGCGGGCCGCAGGCGGGCGTCGAGCACGTAGGCGCGGGTGTTCCAGATCGCCCGGCCCACGGTGGAGGTCGCACTGTCCTCAGTGGACGCGCCGAGGGTGTTGATCGTGTACTCGGTGGGGCCGTAGAGGTTGTAGCCGGAGGTGCCGGGGGTCTCGCGCAGGCGCTGCCACACCGAGTCCGGCACGGCCTCGCCGCCGAGCAGCACCAGCGGCGGGACGTGCCCGGCCAGCAGGCCCTCCTCGATGAGCAGCTGCGCGTAGGTCGGGGTCACGTTGACCACGTCGATCCGGTGCTCGTCGCAGTAGGCGACCAGCGCGGCGGCGTCGCGGCGCAGCTCCTCGTCGCACACGTGCACCTCGTGGCCCTCCACCAGCCACAGCAGCTCCTCCCACGACATGTCGAAGGCGAACGACACGGTGTGGGCCACCCGCAGCCGCCTGCCGCCCGCCGAGGCGATGGCCGGGGCGAAGATCGCGCGCTGGTGGTTGAGCTGCATGTTCGTCAGGCCCCGGTACGGGGTGACGACGCCCTTGGGCCTTCCGGTGGAGCCGGAGGTGTAGATGACGTACGCCGGGTGGTCGAGCGAGAACCGGGGCCAGTCCACGACTTCCGGCGCGTCCGGCAGGTCCTCGACGAGCAGCGCGTCGTCCACCAGGCCGACCGACGCGGTGGACAGCACGCACAACGGGTCGGTGTCGGCGATCATCAGGCGCAGCCGGTCGGCCGGGTGGTCCAGGTCGAGCGGCAGGTACGCGGCCCCGGTGCGCAGCACGGCGAACAGCGCCACGACCACGTCCACGCCGCGCGGCAGGGCGAGCGCGACCACCCGTTCCGGCCCGGCGCCCCGCGCGACGAGCACGGACGCCAGTCGGTCGACGCGGGCTTGCAGGTCCGCGTAGGTCAGCCGCAGGTCGCCGAACACCAGCGCGGTCTCGTCGGGCGTGCGCTCGGCCTGCTCGGCGAGCAGGTCGGCGATGGTGCGGTCGGGCACCGGGTTGGCGCTGGCGCCCCACTCGGCGGCGAGCGCGGCGCGCTCGGCGTCGGGCAGCACGTCGATCGCGCCGAGCAGCGCGTCCGGCCGGGTGACCAGGCGCTCCAGCGCGGTGGTGTAGCGGTCGAGCAGGGCCCGCGCGTGGTCGGCGTCGACCAGGTCGGGGCGCGAGGCCAGGGTGACCCGCGTGGTGCGGCCGGGCGTGATGATCAGGGTGAGCGGGAAGTGCGTTCCGTCCACGTTGGACACACCGGTGACGCCGTGCCGGGCGGCCAGCGCGGCGGAGCGGTCGTCGCCGTCGCCGGTGCGCAGCACGAACAGGGTGTCGAACAGCTGCCGGTGCCCGGCCTCCCGCTGGATCTCGCCCAGGCCCACGTGCTCGTAGGACATCAGCGCGGTGCGCTCGGCCTGCACCCGGACCAGCAGGTCCAGCACGCTCTCGCGCGGGTCGACGGCGACGCGGGTGGGGATGGTGTTGAGGAACATGCCGATGGTGCTCTCGACCCCGTCCACCTCCACGGGGCGCCCGGCGACGGCGGTGCCGAACACCACGTCGTCCCGGCCGACCTGGGCGGCCAGCACGAGCGCCCACGCGGTGTTGTGCACGGCGTTCGCGGTGACGCCGTGGGCGCGGGACAGGGCGCGCAGCCGGTCGGTCAGCTCCTGCGGCAGGTCGGCGTGCAGCTCGGCGGGGATGACCGGTTCGCGGGTGCGGTCCACCGGCGCGACGAGGGTCGGCTCGGCCAGGCCCGACAAGGCGGTGCGCCACGCGCCGAGCGCCGCGTCGTGGTCCTGGCGGGCCAGCCACGCCAGGTAGTCCCGGTACGAGCCCGGTTCGACCAGGTCCGCGTCCGGGTCGCGGAGCAGCTCCAGCAGCTGCTCCAGGAACAGCCAGGCCGACCAGCCGTCCCACAGCACCAGGTGGTGGGTGATGACGAGCCGGTCGCGGCCGTCCGGCAGGCGCAGCAGCAGGAACCGGGCCAGCGGCGGCGCGGCGAGGTCGAACCGCTCGCGCCGGTCGGCGGCCAGCAGCTGATCGACCTCGGCGTCCCCGGCCGCCCCGGTCCCGCCGATCTCCGCGACGCGCAGCGGGATCTCCAGGTCCGGCGCGATGAACTGCACCGGCTGCGGCACGCCGTCGCTGGTGAAGCCCGCGCGCAGGCTGGGGTTGCGGCGCAGCAGGAGCCTGCCCGCCGCGCGCAGCCGGTCGGCGTCGACCCGGCCGGTGAAGTCCATGACCTCCTGGGACAGGTAGACGTCGAGCGCGCCGGTGTCGTAGCTGGAGTGGAAGAACAGCCCTTCCTGCAGCGGGGACAGCGGCCAGGCGTCCTCGTGCGGGGGCAGCGCGGCGCGCTGGGCGTCGGTCAGCTCCCGCCGCGGGCGGTCGTCGGCGCGCGCGTCCACGACGTCCTCCAGCGCGGCCAGGGCGGCGACCGTGGGGTGCGCGAAGACGTCGCGCGGGCTGACCCCCACCCCGGCGCGGCGGGCGCGGGTGGAGACGGCGATGGACGTGATGCTGTCCCCGCCCAGCGCGAAGAAGTCGTCGTCGGGGCCGACGGCGGGCAGGCCGCGGACGTCGGCGACGATCCCGCACAGCAGCTCCTCCCGCTCCGTCGCGGCGGCCCTTCCGGGCCGGTCGTCCCCCGGCTGGGCGGCGGTCCGCGCGGGGTCGGGCAGGGCGTTCTGGTCGAGCTTCCCGCTGGGGGACAGCGGGAAGTCGTCCAGCGCGACCAGGGCGTGCGGGGTCATGGCGGCGGGCAGGGCGCGGGACAGCGCGTCGCGCAGCGCGGTCACGTCGGCGGTCGCGGTCGTGACGTAGCCCAGGAGCTGGTTGTCCCGCGCGATGACGGCGGCGCGGGTGACGCCGGGCAGCGCGGCTAGCGCGGCCTCCACCTCGCCCGGCTCGACGCGGTTGCCGCGCACCTTGACCTGCCGGTCGGTGCGGCCCAGGTACACCAGCGCGCCGTCCGGGCGGCGCACGACGAGGTCGCCGGTGCGGTACATCCGCTGCCCCGGCTCGCCGAACGGGGAGGCGACGAACCGCTCCGCGGTCAGCGCGAACCGGCCGTGGTAGCCGAGCGCGAGCTGCGC
>NZ_JBQGCX010000299.1:0-2003 GCF_052038725.1 Actinosynnema sp. | reverse complement strand
CACGGGGAAGCCCGCGCGCGGTCACGCCTCCGCTTCCAGGAGCGCCACGGGCTACTCCTGCGAGTCGACGAGCACGCTGGACACCGCCATCAGCACGAGCACGAGCACGCCCAGCGCCGCTCCGGTCCACGTCGCGATCGTTGTGATCATCGTTCTCTCCTTCCGCGAGCTTCCCCACCACCAGGGTCGCCCGCGCGCGCGTCATCCGACATCGGCCAGCGGGGTGCTCATCTGCGGCTTTCCCTCAGCCTTGTGGTTGACCCCGCACCCGACCCAGGAGTGACGCAGGTTCACCCGGAAGGTTCTACGGTGTTCTTCCGTGGAGGGCACCAACCTCGAATGGCGGGCACTGGCCCGACGGCAGTGGCCGCTGGCGAGCGTCCTGGTGATGTTCCTGCTGCTCCAGGCGCAGGGTGACGGACCCGCCTGGTCGAACCTGATCGGGTCGCTGTCGCTCGCCGCGCTGGCCGTGGTGTCCCCGCGCAAGCCGTTCGACGCGGCGCTCGCCGCCGCGACCGCGCTGGTGGCGTCCTCCGTGCTGATGCGCGTGACGGGCGCGACGCCCGGCCCGTCGCTGCTGGGCGCGCTGACCATTGTCGAGCTCGGGGCGATGATGGCGATGGCGGCCATCGTGGTGCGGCAGGAGAAGGTCTGGCGCTCGACGGTCGCCCTGGTGGTGCTGGTGGCCGCCGGGGTCGCCGAGTACTACATCCGACCGAACTACTGGGTCAGGTACCCGGACCACTTCCCGGCCGAGCCCAGCCTGCTGCCGAACGCCGTGGTCACGCTGATCCTGCTGGCGCTGGCCGTGGGCACGGGCCTGTACTTCCGGGCGCGCGACCGGGAGCGGGCGACGGCGGTGCGGGCCGAGGTGGCGGCGGCGCAGCACGCGGAGCGGATGGCGCTGGCCAGGGAGCTGCACGACGTGGTGGCGCACTACGTGACCGGCATCGTCGTGCACGCCCAGGCGGCCCAGGCGGTGCCGCAGGCGGCGCAGGAGGTGCTGCCGATCATCGTGACCAGCGGGAACGAGGCGCTGACGGCGATGCGGCGGCTGGTCGGCACGCTGCGCGACTCGGAGGCGGCGGCCCCGGAGGCGACGGACAGCGGCCTGGCCGACGACGTGCGCGCGGTGGCCGAGAAGTCGGGCCAACCGGTGCGGCTGAGCGTCGACCTGCCCGGCGAGTTCCCGGTCGCACTGGCCCGGTCGGTGCTGCGGCTGGTGCAGGAGTCGCTGACGAACACCAGGAAGCACGCGGACGGCGTGACGCGCGTCGACGTGGAGGTCACCAGCGACGGCTCGGCGGTGCGGGTGCTCGTGGCCGACGACGGCCGCCAGCGCACGTCCCCGCTGACCGGCTCCAGCGGCTACGGCCTGGTCGGGATGCGCGAACGCGCGGAACTCCTCGGCGGCTCCTTCACCGCGGGCCCACGCCCCACCGGCGGCTGGGAGGTCCGAGCCGAGATCCCGGTCTCGAACGACTGAAGCGCACCATGCATCATGAACGCCTCGGCCCGTGGCAGGCCCAGTTGGCGGCAGGCCCAGTTGGCAGCTGACCCAACCCGCGGCAGGCCCAGCTCACGGCTGGCCCGGCTGGCAGCAGTTCCGTTCCGGCTGGTAGCAGTTCCGGCTGGCGGCTGTTCTGGAGCACAACCGCCCCGGCCGACGACTGCCCCTGACCCGACTGCCCTGACTCGCACGATTCGCGCAGACCAGGGGCTCGTACCCGGCTGACGGCCAGCCGGACCCGGAACACCTGCGGGTACCGGACGTATGCGGGTACCGGGCACATGCGGGGACCAGGCACGTGCAGGTACCGGACACATGCAGGTACCGGACACATGCGGGCACCGGACACATGCGGGCACCGGGACCCGCGCGGAGTCCCGGTACCCGTGTGCGTGTTGTACGACCTGTTCATCGATGCCGTTCCGCGCAGCCCTTGTTTGGACCACGCGCCTGTAGCTCCTCGAGCGAGCGCACATGCCGCCCCGCCCGGCGC
>NZ_JBQGCX010000298.1:0-2898 GCF_052038725.1 Actinosynnema sp. | reverse complement strand
GCGTCGAATTTTCGACCGCATGGGGGATCAATGTCAGGCATGCAATTGTGGAAAACAAGTCTCGGGCTCCTGTTCGACCGCAGGGCGCAGATCGGGAAACCGATGTTCTTCCGGCTGAGCCGTCCCATGGACATCGACCCGTCGGGGCAGTCGATCGTCGACCTCCCGGCGCTCGCGGAGATCGTCCGGAACACGGCGGGCGCCCTGCACGCGGCGGGCGTGCGGGCGGGCGACCGGGTCGCGGTGTATAAGGAGAACCACTTCGACTGCCTGCTGATCGCCGCCGCGGCGGTCCGGGTGGGCGCGATCCCGGTGATGCTGTCGGGCCTGCTGCCGCCGGACACCGCGCGCCCGCTGCTCCAGCGCGTGGAGCCGTCGCTGCTGATCGGCACCCGGCGGCTGCTGGAGGAGGAGGACTCGAACGGGGAGCTGCTCTCCGCGTTCGCCGAGCGGACGCTGTGCCTCGACGGGGACGTGCCCGGCGCGCTGCGCCTGACCGACCTGCTCGGCGGGCCGACGCCCGAGTTCGTGCCGCGCGGCGACGACGAGCTGATGATGCTCACCCACACCTCGGGCACGACCGGCATCCCGAAGCTGATCATGTACACCCCGGAGAAGCTCCAGGGGCAGATGGCACGGCTGGAGTGCCGCAAGCTGCCGCCGCTCACCTTCACCCGCGACGACGTCGCCGCGATGTTCCTGCCGTACGTGCACGCCCGCGCGTTCACCTGGATCTACTCGGTGCTCACGCTCTCGCCCGCGACGACCCTGCTGGTGAGCGAGAACGACCCCGAGGTGGTCGGCCCGCTGCTGCGGCAGCACCGGCCCACCGTGATCGAGGCGCTGCCGATCGACTTCCAGAGGCTGATGCCGCTCGCCGACGAGAACGGCGGCGACGCGTTCGCCGCCGTGCGCATGTTCATCGGCAACTTCGACGCCATGCGCTGGTCGGTGATCCGGGTGTTCCTGAACGCCTCGAGGCACCGGTTCCCGGTGTGGCGCGAGGGCTACGGGCAGTCGGAGACCGGCGGCATGGGGATGACCATGATCACCCGCTACCGGGCGAACAAGCGGCGCGACGAGAACCCCGGACCGCGCAAGGTCGGGCGGCCCATGCCGGGGTTCGTGGAGCTGAAGGTCGTGGACCCGGAGACGTTCCGGCCGGTGCCGACCGGGCAGCCGGGGGTGGTGCTGGCCAAGACCAAGGCCCGCTGCGTCGGCTACTACAAGGAACCCGAGCGGTGGCGCGAGAAGGCCGTCGGGGAGTGGTGGAACACCGGCGACATCGGGCTGATGACCAGGACCGGCGCGCTCATGCTGCTGGACCGGGAGGTGAACCACACGCCGGGCGGAAGCTGCCTGGAGCACGAGGACGTGATCGTGGAGCGCCTGCCCAGGGGCCACGACGTGGCGCTGCTGCCGGTGCCGGACGGCCCGCCGGTGCCGGTCGTGGCCGCGCCGGGCGGCGAGCTGGACCGGGAGCGGTGGCGCGCCGCGGTGCGCGGGGTGCCCGAGCTGGCGGAGCCCGTCGTGATCGACTTCGAGGACATGCCCAGGACCGGCACCGGCAAGATCCTGCGGCAGGAGCTGCGCAGGCGGCACCTGGACGGCGTGGGCAGCCCCGGTCACGGGCGGTGGACGTGAGCGCCGCGCCCGAGCCCGACCGGCGGGGCGCGTTCACCGTCGAGCCGTTCACCGAGGAGTCGCGGCTGATCTGGGAGCGGCGCGAGCACGTGGTGTTCGGCGTGAGCCCCGGCAACAGCTACTTCCAGGTGCCCAGGATGGCGGAGCTGTTCGGGTGGCTGCGCGGCGAGTCCGACCGGATCGACGTGGTCATCCCGGACTCGGCGCTGGTGCACACCTACCTGGCGCTGGGCTACGAGGAGCGGCGGGCCGAGCGCACGGCGCGCGCGGCGATCAACGTGCTGCGCAACCGGGTCGGCCGGGCCTGGGAGGAGGCAGGCGGGCCTCGGCCCGGCGACGGGCTGAACCTGATGTCGGAGCTGGAGGACGGCGAGGTGTACCGGGCGCGGCTGGCCGAGTGCGAGCGGGCGCTGCGCGAGGACGAGGTGCTGTGGGGCACCAGCGCCGAGATGAGCCGGGAGGTGCTGGCCCTCAAGGGGTACCGGGGCACGGCCAGCGACGAGCAGGTGGAGCGGGCCATGCGGTACCTGCTCGCCGAGCTGCCGTTCTTCCTGGCGTCCAGCGAGATCTTCGACGTGCCGACGTCGGTGAACTTCTACCACCGCAAGCTCCCGCTGGCCGAGGTGGTCTTCTCCGGCGCGTCCCTGCTGCGGGCGTCCCCGCGCCAGGCGTACGCCACCATCCGCCCGGCGGGCTGACACCCGCCCGGCACGACGGGCACTGCGGTTCCACGACACGGACTGGGGGTTCCATGACGCAGTACGACTCGCTGGCCGAGAAGCTCGGCGACATCGAGAAGGCGATCGGCTTCTACCGGGAGCACGTGGAGTTCCCGTCGTTCTTCCGCGCGCTGGGCCCGGTGGAGGGCAAGCGGGTGCTGGACGTCGGGTGCGGGGACGGGATCTACGCCCGGCTGGTCGCCGAGCGCGGCGCGACCGAGGTGGTGGGCACCGACTCGTCGGCCGGGATGATCCGGTTGGCCGAGGCCGCCGAGGCGGCGCGCCCGCTGGGGGTGCGCTACCACGTGCACGACGCGGCGACGATGCCCGCGCTGGGCGAGTTCGACGTGGTCGTCGCGGTGAACGTGCTGCACTACGCGGGCAGCCGGGAGGCGCTGGACGGCATGTGCGCGCAGATCGCCTCGAACCTGGCCCCCGGTGGGCGGTTGCTGGCGTACGTGGGGAACGCGGACTGCGACAACGAGGCGGCCCGCGACTTCGGGTTCTTCGTGGACCGGCCGGTGGGGCTGCTGGA
>NZ_JBQGCX010000297.1:0-2040 GCF_052038725.1 Actinosynnema sp. | reverse complement strand
GTCGGCGAGGTCGGCGACGGAGGCCAGCGACGCCAGGTCGAGCACGCGGGTGGAGGAGGCGCCGCCGATCTTCTCCAGCGCGACGCGGCCCTTGGCCGCGTTGCGCACCGGGATGACGACCTCCGCGCCCAGCGCCGCGAGCCTGCGGGCGAGGCCGAGTCCGATGCCGTCGCTCGCGCCGGTGACGACGGCGAGCTTGCCGGTGAGGGGGGTTTCGCTCATGGGACCGAGCCTGTCGGGCGCGGGCGGGCGGATGAAGGCACGGACCATCAGGGGACGGGTTGTCCCTGCCTGGGCCACCTCGGTGCGGCGCCCAGGCCGGTGATCAGGGTGTCGACGAGGTAGCGGTAGCTGCGGTCGACGTCGTGCGGCAGGCCGAAAGCGCCCGCGGACTCCAGGGTGATGAACCCGTGCGAGGCCGACCTGAACGCGCGGGCGGCGTGCGGCGGGGAACCGGTGAGGCACAAGGAGAAGAGGGCCATCGCGGGGTCGTCGGCCAGGACGGCGGCGGGGTAGCGGCCGGGGTGGGCGCGCGCCCAGTGGCGCAGGGCGTCGGCCAGCGCGCGCAGGGCGTCCGGTCCGGAGCGCCCGGCGACGGCGCGGCGCAGGACGTCCCCGATCTCGTGGGCCGCCAGTGCGGAGACGGCGTTCTTGAGGTCCGCCAAGGACCTCACGTGCCGGTACAGCGAGGGCGCGCGCACGCCGAGGCGTTCGGCGAGCGGGCCCATGGCCAGGTGGTCGAAGCCCACCTCGTCGGCCAGCGCGGCCCCGGCCGCCACGACGGCGGCCCGGTCGAGGCGGCTCCTAGGCACGGGTGGCGGCGAGGAACTCCAGCACCAGCTCCACGACCCGCTCGGGGAACTGGACGTGCGGGTAGTGCCCGGCGCCCGCGACGACCGCCAGCCTCCCGAGGCCCGCGGGCAGGTCGGCGACGACGGCCTCGCCCTCGGCGCGCGGCGAGACCCAGTCTGGGTCCAGTTCGCCCTGCACGACGAGCACCGGGCACGTGACGTTCGCCAGCTGGGCGCCCGCGTCGGCCGGGGAGCCCTGTCCCATGGCGCGCAACGCCTTCATGCGGCCGGGCTCGCGCAGCATCGCGGCGATCTCGGCCTGGCGCGCGTCCCAGTCGGCCGGGCGGGGGCCGGGGTAGGCGAGCTCCAGGTAGCGCAGCCAGCTGCCGGTGCTGCCGAACGCGGCCATGCCGAGCAGGGCGAGCACCCCCCTGCGGTAGGCGGGGTGCGCGAGGTCGCGGAGGGAGAACTCCTGGGCGCGGGTGAACGGGGTCAGCTCGACCAGGGCGGTGACCAGCTCGGGCGCGGTGGCGGCGGCGATGGTGGCCGCGCCGCCGGAGATGGAGTGGCCGACCAGGACGGCGGGGCCGCCGAGGTGCCGGATGAGCGCGACGAGGTCGCCCGCGATCGCGGTGCGGGTGTGCTCGGGCCAGCCGGTGCTGGACTCGCCGTGGCCGCGCAGGTCGACGGTCGCGACGCGGTGGCCCGCGGCGACCAGGAGCGGGGCGACGAAGCGGTAGGCGGCGCGGCTGTCGCCCATGCCGTGGGCGAGGACGACGAGCGGGCCGGTGTCACCGGCGAGGTCGTAGGCGAGGGTGCCGCCGTCGAGGGTCAGGTGCTGGGTCATGGCGTCCTCCGGGGTGTTTGTTATGCATGTTAGCCAAAAAGCTAATGCCATTAGCCAGCCTTGTCAACACCGACCCGCGCGAGTCCGCCCGCCCGCTTGCGGAGGCACCCCTCCGCCAACTCGGGCACGCCCTGCGGGAGGGACGCCTCCGGTAGAGCGGAACCACCCCTGATCCGCTTCGCGAAGAGCGGAGAACCCTTGCGTGCCAACGGGGTCATCGGCAGCGGGCGCGTGGGCGGCGGGCGCGTGGGCGGCGCGCTCGCCTGCGACCTGGCGTTCGCCGCCGTGCCGGTGCGCGCCTACCGGGACCTGCCCACGACGGCGCTGCGCGACCGGACGGTCGTCGACGCGCTCAACCACGCCCCGGCGCGCCACGGCCACGTGCCGGGCCGGGGCGGGGCG
>NZ_JBQGCX010000296.1:0-3548 GCF_052038725.1 Actinosynnema sp. | reverse complement strand
CCTCGGTCTGGAGGACGGCGGGGACGAGCTCGAACGACGAGTAGACGACCTCGGTGGCGATCGCCTCGACGTCCAGGATGCGCCGGAGCCAGGGCGAGATCTGCCCGCCCAACTTGCTCTTGGGCCGACGCCGGTTGGCCTCGCTGTTGAGCCCGAGGAGGTCCTCGCGGGTGGCGTCGTCGGCTTCGTAGAGGTCGAGCAGCTTCTCCAGCTCGGCCTGCTTGACCCCGCTGGCGGCGGTCTCGATGTTCCCGATCTTCGTGGTGGTGCACACGAGCACGGCGGCGGCCCGTTCCCGCAACAACCCCCTGTCCTCGCGCAACCTGCGCAACGTCGTGGCCACCTGGATGCGCGCGGCACTGCGATGCGGGTTGGTCACGGCGTCCTCCGGAATCACTCGAATGGGAGACCCGCACAACTTGTGTGCACAGGTTATTGTCCACGTGTTCGGAAAGTGTACGAACAACATCGGAGAGTGATGAACATGGGGTCGGTCGTCCAACTCTCGGAAGTCCGCAAGTCCTCGAACGGCGGCCCGGAGTGGCGCGTGGTCGAACGCGCGGAGCAGGACCCCGAACCCGACCTCAAGACCTGGGCGGTGTCCCGGCTGCTCGCGCACGGCTGCACGTTCGGCTTGTACGCGGCTGAGTCGGGCAGGGAGCGGGGCGACGGCGACGAGTTCCACGAGGACGTCTGGCTCATCTGGGACGGCACGGCGGTGATGGGCGCCTGCTGACCGTCGGGTGATTCCGGACTGTTCGCGGCTTCGGGTGAAGGTTGTTGGCCCAAAGCCGCAGCACTGGGATCGTGCCTGGTGGGGGAGGTGCGATGGGGTCGCTGGGGGCGGTCGCCGACGAGTTGGAGTCGGTGTGCGAGCGGGCTGCGGAGTGCCGGGTGGCGCTGCTGTCGGCGGTTGACGGGGTGCGGTGGGCACGGGAGTGGTTGGAACGGGTCTCGGCGGGGTCGAACGACCCGGAGTGGGCCGGGTTGCTGGCCTGCCTGGTCGAGGTGGAGCGCGGGATCGATGAGGTCTCCCTCGCCCTCTCCGACGGCGTCGGGCTGGTGCTCGACGTGGTCGCCGACCTGGTCGGGGGAGGGAGTGACCGTGCGGGTGACGAGCCGGCCGAGCCGCCGGACCGGATCGAGGAATTGCGCCGCGAGCTGCCGCCGCCCGTGACGCCCGGTGCGGGGCAGAAGACCCACGGGCGGTGGTTCGGGCCGGACGGGAAGACCCGTTCGGCGATCAGCGGCAAGGACGAGGGGTTCGCACTGGTGCTCCGCACGATTCGCGAGCTCGGGATGACGCGCGGCTTCCCGCTGCGCGCGACCGACGTCGAGATGAAGGTCGCCGCGCACATGAGGGCCAACGGAATCACGAGCGCGACGCTCGTCATCAACCACGTCCCCTGTGACGACGGTATGTTCAGCTGCGATCGGATGGTGCCGGTCCTCCTGCCCGCAGGCAGCGCGCTGAGCGTTTTCGGAGCGAGTGGTTTCCGCAGGACCTACCACGGAGGAGAGCAGTTGCCGTGCCCCACGCCCTGAAGATCTACACCCGCCCCGACCACGGCAAGGAACCGCTGTTCCTGCACACCCCGGACGAGGTCCGGGCCTGGTTCGCCGCGTGGCGGGACGCCTCCCCGGCGGGCAGCGTCGACCTGGCCACGTTCTACCTGGCAGGCGACGACTGGGGGCCCGAGCTGAACGCGGGCCTCGACGGCGACAAGGGCGTGCTGCACCACTCCGGTGACGACGACACCTCCTACGGCTTCCACTCCCACGCCCCCGAAGGCAGCAACCCCGACGAGGTCGTCTACTACTTCTTCGCCGCCGACACCCCCTTCCCACCCCACTCCGAGATCCCCGTCGCCGCCGTCGAGTCCGCCGTCCTGGAGTTCATGTCCACCGGCCTGCGCCCCACCTGCGTCCACTGGCAGGCGTGGGTCCCCGGCACCGGCCACGTCCCCGTGTGACCTCCCGCCCCACCCCGTGAAAAAGGGGGACACTCCGCCCGGACCCGCCGTTGGACCGGCCATGAAGAAGGTGACCGGACTCCTGTTCGCGGCAGCCGCCGGGGCGCTGGCCTGGGCCGCGCGCGACGTTCCCGCCGCCATGGGGGGCAGGCCGGACGAGCGCGTCCGCCGGTCTCCCCAGTGGCGCGACGGCAAGTTCCACAACCGCGCCACCACCAGCACCATGCCGCCCGACGGCGCCACCGAGACGCTCCGCGACTTCGCGTTCGGCGACAAGACCAAGCGCAAGCCAGCGGGTCCCGTGCCGCTGGTGGCGCCGAGGCGCGACGCGCCCGCCGACGGCCTCCACATCACCTGGTACGGCCACGCGTCCTCGCTCGTCGAGATCGACGGCGCGCGCGTCCTGATCGACCCGATCTGGAGCGACCGCTGCTCCCCGTCCCAGGTCGTCGGCCCGCGCCGCCTGCACGCCGTCCCGCACGAGCTGGACGAGCTCGGCCGGATCGACGCCGTCGTCATCTCCCACGACCACTACGACCACCTCGACCTCCCCACGGTCCGCGCGCTCACCCGCGACCACGCCGCCGTGTTCGTCGTCCCGCTCGGCATCGGCGCGCACCTGCGCAGCTGGGACGTCCCCGAGCACCGCATCGTGGAGCTCGACTGGAACGAGTCGCACCGCGTGGCGGGCATCACCCTCACCGCCACGCCCGCGCAGCACTTCTCCGGCCGCGGCCTCACCCGCGACACCACGCTCTGGGCGTCCTGGGTCATCGCGGGCCCCGAGCACCGCGTCTACTACACCGGCGACACCGGCTACTTCGACGGCTACGCCGAGATCGGCGAGGAGCACGGCCCGTTCGACGCCGCGCTCGTCCAGATCGGCGCCTACGGCTCCGGCTGGCCCGACATCCACATGACCCCCGAGCAGGGCGTCGCCGCGCACCGCGACGTCCGGGGCGGCCTGCTGATCCCGGTGCACTGGGCCACCTTCAACCTCGCGCTGCACGACTGGTCCGAGCCGGTGGACCGGGTGTGGCGGGAGGCCAAGGCGCACGACGTGCGGATGGCCGTCCCGAAGCCGGGCGAGCGGATCGACGTCGCCAACCCGCCCGTCGTCGACGGCTGGTGGCAGGCGCTCTGAGCCGGGGGACCCCGAACCCGGAAAACCGCTGAAACGCTCAGCTCCGGGTGGACAAGCGGAAAAGCCTCTGGTAACTAGCGCGACCACGGTGGCCGGGGAACCGGTTGGCGCCGGAGTCCATTGCGGCCCTGACGCTTCAATCCAAGCATTTATTCGAGATACGTGAAAGGGCGGTGTGCCGCGTGCAAGTCGTCGTTCGGGACAACAACATCGACCAGGCGCTGAAGGCGCTCAAGAAGAAGCTGCAGCGCGAAGGCGTCTTCCGCGAGATGAAGCTGCGCAACTATTACGAGAAGCCCTCTGAGAAGAAGGCTCGCCAGAAGGCTGAAGCTGTGCGCCGTGCGCGCAAGCTGGCCCGCAAGCGCGCTCAGCGCGAAGGCGGTATCGTGGCGGCGCCATCGGCAGCTCGTCCAAGCTAGACCCGGTCTGGC
>NZ_JBQGCX010000295.1:0-1542 GCF_052038725.1 Actinosynnema sp. | reverse complement strand
GCAGGCGCTGCTCGCGAGCGGGAACCTGTCCCACCACCCCGCGCGGCCCGGACTGGCGCCCGCGCCAGACCACCGCGAGCTGGCGCAGGCGCTGGAGATCGCGCTGCGCACACCCGGCGAGCGGCGGTGGCTGGTCCTCCGGGTCGTCCTGGACGGCGCGGGCGGCGGGGCGTTCACCCACACCTTCCTGCGGCCTACCGGCGTGCCCGCGACCTTCGCCCTCGACCCCGGCTTCCGCCCTGCGGGCAACCCGGCGCCCGGAATGCCCCGCCCTCCGGCCGCCGCGCCCGACCCCCGCCCCACCGATCCCGAGGTGCTGGAGCGGATCCGGGGGCTGGTGGCCGAGGCCGCCGCCTGCCACCGCGCGATGACCGGCCAGGACGCGGTCTTCGGCGAGCCGCGCACCGAGGCGGACCTGGTCGCCGCCGAGCAGCGCATGGGCCTGCGCCTTCCCGAGGACGTGCGCGCCCTCCACCTGGTCATCGGAGGCGACCCGCACGAGACCGGAATCCTCGGCGACTACGCGCTGCACCCGCTGGAGCGGACCGTCGAGGAGCACCTGCGGGGTGAGCCCGGCTGCTGGGACCACATCCAGGTGGACCTGTTCGACGGCCACGTCCTGCCGGAACCCGAACCGCTGGGCGCGGTCCGCACGCTGACGCGCAACGACTGGTGGGTCGTGATCGCCGCGGACCGCGGCGGCCACGAGTGCGCGGTCGACCTCGATCCGGGCCCGCTCGGCCACCACGGCCAGCTCCTCTCGCACGGCCGGGGCTCGGACGGCGTCGAGCTGATCGCCGAGTCCGCCACCGCCCTGCTGGCCGCCACCGTCGAGACCCACCGCCGGGGCGAGGAGATGAGCTACCCGCACAACCGGCCACCGGAGCGCTTCTGGTTCACCAAGCCGGGCGGCGACCTGGCTACCCGGCTCGCCGCCCTGCCCCAGCCCGAGCTGATCCAGGGCCTGCACCTCAACGACCCGCCCGAGCTGGACCTGACCCTGCTGCGCGCCGTGCCGAACCTGCGGGAGCTGCACGTCAACCGCTCGGGCCCGGTCCGCCTGTGGCTGCCCGAGCACGTGGTGTCCCTGACCCTGGACACCCCGGAGGCCGACCTGGCCGCCCTCGCGGGCCACCCCGCGCTGCGGGACCTGGCCGTGCGCGGCCTGCCGGTCCGGGCAGCGCACCTGGCCGCGCTGCCGGAACTGCTGTTCCTGGACCTCTCGGACGCCGACGTGGTCGACGTGGAGTCGCTGGGGGAGCTGGACGTCCGCGTGCTGACCCTGAACGCCGCCCAGTGGTCGCGCCTGCGAGCCGCGGGCGCCCCGCCACCCCACCTGGCCGTCGCGCGCATCGGCGGACCGCAGACGGTCGAGGACGCGCTGGACTGGGTGAACTGGCTGACGAGCCAGGGGAATCCCGCGCCAACGCGATAGCGCCTCCCCGCTCCCCGCCCCGCGAATCCCGGCCGATCCCGTCGCTGCCATGGTTCCGCGCCCCGGTCGCGCACCGCCCGCCGGACGGCGCGCGACCGGAGGACCCG
>NZ_JBQGCX010000294.1:0-2391 GCF_052038725.1 Actinosynnema sp. | reverse complement strand
ACCTGGTGCGCCGCAACCGCCTGCGCTCCCGGCGACTGCGTCCCCGCTGCCTGCGTCCCCACTGCCTGCGTCACCGCTGCCTGTGCCCCCACTGCCTGCGTCACCGACGACTGCCCCGCCGTCGCCTGTTGAGCCGCGCCCGCAGACCCCTGCGCCGCCCCGACCGGTTCCTTCTCCCACTCCAGGAAAGTCCCGCAGGCGCCGCAGAACTCGGCCCCACCGGCGTTGTGCTCCCCGCACTGCGCGCAGACGATCACTGCCCCACCACTTCCACCTCGACCGCGACGTGCGCGGGAACCGCCCCCGCGACGGCCGAGGCCAGCCGGGTCCGGTCAACGGATTCGGGATCGGCCACCCGCACCACCACGCGGACCGACGGCGGTCCGGTCTCGGGCAGCGGTTGGCCGGGTTGGTCGGTGGAGGTGCAGGCGCCGCTGTCGACGACCTCCACCTCACCGCCGGAGAGCAGCCGGACGTGCTCCACCAGGCCGCGCCGGGTGCCGCGCCAGCGGTGCAGCCGCACCGCCGACGCGACCAGGTCCCGGCGCTGCGCGGGCGTCCACCCCTCGCCGACGTCCAGCGCGACCCAGTGCGCCAGCAGCTCCAGGAAGTCCTCGGGCGCGGTGCGCGGGTCCAGGTGGGCGGCGAAGCCGTCCAGCGCGGTGAACACCGGGGCGAGCACCTCGTCGAGCGCCTCGGTGAACCGCTGGGTGAAGCCGTCCTCGGTGTAGACGGCGGGGAGCCGCTCGCCCAGCGGGTGCGGGCTGGGCAGGGTGAGCGCGCCGAGCCTCATCGGGTCACCCGCACCTGGTGGCCGTAGGAGAACGCGAGGCCGTTGGGCGGCAGATCCAGGCGCGGGACGGCGGTGCCGCGCTCGCCGGTGACCGGGTTCGCGCCGAACAGCCGGATGTCCTCCACCAGCTCCACGCCGGGAAGTCGTTGCAGCACCGCGAAGACCTCGCCGGACTGCACGGGCCTGCCGAACGGCCAGCCTCCGCCGTCGGGTCCGCCGCTGATCGGGTTGAAGTAGTCGTAGAGGCCCCGCACGGCGCGCGAGCGCAGCACGTCCTCGGGGGTGCCTGCGCGGGCGCGCAGCTGCGCGACGACCGTGACCCCCTGGTAGAAGGGCGGTTCGACGGAGACGCGCGCGCCGACGCAGCGCCGCTCGTCCAGGAAGCGCTCGATGCGGCCCCGCACCTCGGCGTCGGGTTGCAGGGCGGCGAAGTCCGCGCCCTCGTCGGCGGGCACGGCGGGCACCACCAGCACCCGCACCGCGTCCGCACCGGCGCCCGCCGGGACGCAGCGCACGCGGGCGATCTCGGGCGCGGCCTCGCGGGTGAGCAGCTCGTAGTCCTCGGCGGTGACGGCCCGGTCGCGGGTGCGCAGCAGCAGCGGGCCGCGCTGGGCGGCGTCGGTGACGCTCTCCCCCGCCACGCCGCCCGCGGCGGGCCTGCGGTTGGTGGCGGAGCTGACGAACGGCACCGGGTCGCGCTGCACGCGCAGCATCCCGCGCGCGACGTTGCCGCGCAGGCCGCCGCCGGTGCGGTACTCGGGGACGCGGATCGCGGCGGACTTGACCGGCACCGCGCCGTAGTTGCGCACCGAGCCGTCCGGCTGCCGCACCGCCGGTCCGAAGATCAGCTCGCCGCCGACGCGGTCCAGCACGACGTGCCGGTCGGCGGGGCCGGACTCGGCGAACGAGCGCACCTCGTGCCAGTCCTGCCAGCCGTCGGCGGTGGCGACCTGCACGCGCAGGTCCCCGTCGCCGACGACGACGGGGGTGCGGGCGAGCTGGAACCGCTGGCCGGGCACGCCCTCGGAGACGCCGACGACCTCGCCGGTGACCACGTCGGCGTGGGTTGCGGAGGTGGTGCCGCCGACGGTGGCGGCGGTGGCGGACAGCAGCCTCGGGGACCGGTGGTAGAAGGGCAGGTCCGGCTCCGGGCGCACGGCCCGGCAGCGCAGCCACCCGGCGCGCCGGCGGGCGATCACGGAGGCGGTGTGGCCCGCCGGGACGTGCAGGACGACGTCGCCGGGTTGGTTGAAGCCGCCGGTGCTGTCCCGCTCGACCTCGGCCGGAACCCAGTTCTCGCCGTCCCAGGCCTCCCACGCCCACGGCGGGAAGCGCGGGTCGACGCCCCGGCCCTCGGCGCGGCACTCCAGGCGCAGCAGCACCGCGCAGCCGGGGACGGCGTCGGTGAGGCCGAACAGCACCGCGTCGCCCTCGGCGGGCTCGGTGGCGAACACCTCGGGGTCCTTGCCGTCGCGCAGGTCGTCGGTGCGGTCGGTCGGGGGCGCGCCGGCCGCCGAGGTGGCCAGCGCGGCGAGGGTGGCGGGCACGACGACGAGGTCGCGGTCGACGGTGAACACCACCGGTTCCTCGATCTCGGT
>NZ_JBQGCX010000293.1:0-2460 GCF_052038725.1 Actinosynnema sp. | reverse complement strand
CCACCGACCCGGTGCAGACCAACCGGGTGTACGCGGCCGTCGGCATGTACACCAACGACTGGGACCCGAACAACGGCGCCGTCCTGCGCTCCTCCGACCGGGGCGCGACCTGGCAGTCCACCGCCCTCCCGTTCAAGCTCGGCGGCAACATGCCGGGCCGGGGCATGGGCGAGCGCCTCGCCGTCGACCCCAACGACCCGCGCGTGCTCTACCTCGGCGCCCCCAGCGGCAACGGCCTGTGGCGCAGCACCGACAGCGGCGTCACCTGGGCGAAGGTCACGGCGTTCCCCAACCCCGGCAACCACGTCGCCGACCCGAACGACACCACCGGCTACAACAGCGACAACCAGGGCGTCACCTGGGTCACCTACGACCCGCGCTCCTCCGCGTCCGGCGCGCCCAGCCGCACGATCTACGTGGGCGTCGCCGACAAGCAGAACACCGTCTACCGCACCACCGACGCGGGCGCGACGTGGTCCCGCCTCGCGGGCCAGCCCACCGGCCACCTCGCCCACAAGGGCGTCCTCGACCCGGTCGGCGGCTTCCTCTACCTCGCCACCAGCGACACCGGCGGCCCGTACGACGGCGCCAAGGGCGACGTCTGGAAGCACGACACCGCCACCGGCGGGTGGACCAGGATCAGCCCGATCCCGTCCGACAGCGCCGACGACTACTTCGGCTACAGCGGCCTGACCGTCGACCGCACCAACCCGAACACGCTCATGGTCACCACCCAGATCTCCTGGTGGCCCGACATCATCGTGTTCCGCTCCACCGACGCGGGCGCCACCTGGACCCGCATCTGGGACTTCACCAGTTACCCCAACCGCAGCTTCCGCTACACCATGGACATCACCGCCTCCCCGTGGCTGAGCTGGGGAGCCAACCCGCAGCCGCCCGAGGTCACGCCCAAGCTCGGCTGGATGACCGAGTCCATGGAGATCGACCCGTTCGACCCCGACCGGATGCTCTACGGCACCGGCGCGACGATCTACGGCACCACCAACCTCACCGCGTGGGACCGGGGCGGCCAGATCACCCTCAAGCCCACGGCGGCGGGCCTGGAGGAGACCAACGTGCTCGACCTGGTCAGCCCGCCCACCGGCGCGGCCCCGCTGGTGAGCGCGCTCGGCGACATCGGCGGGTTCCGGCACGCGGACCTGGCCGAGGTGCCGCCGATGATGTTCACGCAGCCCAACTTCACCTCCACCACCAGCCTCGACTACGCCGAGGCCAACGCCTCGACCATGGTCCGCTCCGGCAACTCCGACGCGGCCCCGCACGTCGCGTTCTCCACGGACGGCGGCGCGAACTGGTTCGGCGGGACCGATCCCGGCGGGGTGACCGGCGGTGGCACGGTCGCGGCGGCGGCGGACGGCAGCCGGTTCGTGTGGAGCCCGGCGGGCGCCGGGGTGCACCTCTCGGTGGGCTTCGGCAACTCCTGGACCGCGTCGAGCGGCGTGCCCGCGGGCGCGGTGGTCGAGTCGGACCGGGTGAACCCGAGGAAGTTCTACGCGCTGGCCGCGAACCGGGTCTACACCAGCTCCGACGGCGGCGCGACGTTCACGGCGGGCGCGTCGGTGGCGGCGACCAAGCTGCACGCCGTGCCCGGCCGCGAGGGCGAGCTGTGGCTGGCGGGCGAGGGCGGGCTGTTCCGCTCCACCGACGGTGGCGCGAGCGCGGTCAAGCAGGCGAACGTCACCAGCGCGGTGAACGTCGGCTTCGGCAAGGCCGCGCCGGGCAGCACCTACCCGGCGCTGTACGCGGTGCTCACCACCGGCGGCGTGACCGGCGTGTTCCGCTCCGACGACACCGGGGCGAACTGGGTGCGGATCAACGACGACCAGCACCAGTACGGCAACGCGGGCGAGGCGATCACCGGCGACCCGAGGCTGTACGGGCGGGTCTACCTGGGCACGAACGGTCGCGGGATCCTGTACGCCGACCCGAGCGGACCGCCGCCGAGCACGACGACCACGACCACCACGCCCGGCGGTGGGACCACCACCACGACGACCACGACGACCACCACGACCACGACGACGGTTCCGCCTTCGGCGTCCTGCGCGGTCGAGTACCGGGTCACGAACCAGTGGTCCGGCGGCTTCCAGGGGTCGGTGCGGATCACCAACCGGGGCGCGACCGCCGTCACCGGGTGGGCGCTGAAGTGGACCTACGCGAGCGGTCAGCGGGTGACCAGCGCGTGGAACGGCAAGGCCGCGCAGAGCGGCGCCGAGGTCACGGTGACCAACGAGGGCTGGAACGGGACCATCGGCGCCGGGGGCGCGGTGGAGTTCGGATTCCAGGCGAGCTGGCAGGGCAGCAACGCCAACCCCGCCGCGTTCACGCTCAACGGCGGATCCTGTTCACCGGTGTGAGGCCCTCGTGCGGGTCCCGGCGGCGGGGCGGCGCGGCCCACCCGCCGCGCCGGGCAGCACCTACCCGGCGCTGTACGCGGTG
>NZ_JBQGCX010000292.1:0-1851 GCF_052038725.1 Actinosynnema sp. | reverse complement strand
CCGGCGGGGGGGGGGGGGCGGGGCGGGGGGGGGCGGGGTGGGGGCGGCGGGGGGTAGTTCGGGCGGGGGGGCGCGCGTGGCGGTTCGGGCGGGCTGGAGGGGTGCGCGGGGTTGCTGGGGCGGAGAGTGCCGTGTGGGCGTGTGGTCGGGCGTGGTGGTGCGGGTGGTCGCGTGTGGTGGTCTGCGCGGAGCGGGTGGTCAGGCCAGAACCGAGGTCACGTACGGCTCGGGGTCGGCCAGGATCGCGCGGACGGCGCTGGTCGCCGCGCCTCGCACCGCCGCCTCGTCGCCCAGCGAGGACGCCGTCACCGTCACCGGGGACCAGGCCGCGCTCACCACGCGTCCGCCCAGCTCCGCCTCCAGGGTGGGGCGCAGCCACGGTTCCAGGCGCGCGTACGCGCCGCCCAGCACCACCGCGGGCAGGCCGAGCAGGTTCACCGCGCCCGACAGGGCGATGCCCAGCCACCTGGCCGCCGTCCGCACCGCCGCGATCGCCTCCCGGTCGTCCGCGTCGAGCCTGGCGAGCAGGTCCGCCACGTCGGCCACGCCCGCCGCGCGCAGGATCTCGTCCTGCCCGGCCAGCCGCTCCAGGCAGCCGCGCGAGCCGCACGTGCAGCGCGGGCCGCTCGGGTCCACGGACAGGTGGCCGATCTCGCCGCCGAAGCCGGACACGCCCTCGAACAGGCCCGCGTCCACGACGATGCCCGCGCCGATGCCGATCTCGCCGGAGACGTGCACGAAGTCCTGCGGCGCGTCGCCGTGCCACAGCTCGGCGAGCGCGGCGAGGTTCGCCTCGTTGCCGACCTGCACCGGCAGCCCGCCCGCGTCGGCCCCGAGCAACCGGCCCAGCTCGCCGCGCACGTCCACCTCGCGCCACCCCAGGTTCGGCGCGACCCGCAGCACGCCGCTGGCCGACTCGACCAGCCCCGGCACTGCCACCCCGATGCCGCCGACGGGCACGTCCTCCCTGGTCGCGGTCCGCACCGCGGCGGCCACCTCGCCCAGCACCAGCGCGGGCGAGGACGCCCGGTTGTCGCTGTCCCGCACCCACCGCTTCCGCACCCGACCGGTCAGGTCGACCAGGCAGGTGGCCAGGTAGTCGACCCCGACCTCGACCCCCAGCCCGTGCGGCCCGGCGGGCGACAGGTGCAGCGCGGTCCCGCGCCGACCGGGCCCGCTCCGCGCCTCGGCCGCCCCCTCGACCACCAGGGCCGCGCCGATCATCCGGTCGACGAGGCTGGACACGGTCGCCTTGGTCAACCCGGTCCTGGCCGCGACGGAAGCGCGGGACGAACCGGGAGCGGAGGCGATCGCGTCGAGCACGAGCGCCGAGTTGAGCCTGCGCACGGTGTGCTGACCAGCCGGACCCGACCGACCCGAGACAGCAGGCACGACAGGCACGACGGACACGACGGGTGCGGTGGGCAAGACCGGTGCGGCGGGGACGGCTGGCGCCACCGGTGCGGCTGGCGCGACGGGCGTGGTGGGGACGGCGGGCGCGGCAGGAACGACCGGCGCGGTGGGCGCGGCAGGGGCGACGGGCACGACCGGGATGGGGACGGCGGGCGCCTGACCGGCGCGGCCGGAGGCGGCAGCCGTCGGAGCAGGGGGGCTGAGAAGAGCCTGCGCTGGACCGGGCTGGCCGGCGGCGTCGGGCAACGGGCCGCTGTGACCGGTGGTGTCAACGGGCAGGTCGGGAGCGTCGGAGGGGGTGACCGGCGGGGCGGTGGGCGTCTGACCGGCGCGGTCGGAGGGGGCGACCGGTGGACCGGAGCGGTCGGTGGCGTCGACTGGCGGTGTGGGGCGGCCAAGGGGGTCGACCGGCGAGTCGCCGCGGCCGGGGGCGGTGTC
>NZ_JBQGCX010000291.1:0-4402 GCF_052038725.1 Actinosynnema sp. | reverse complement strand
CGGCGCGGAACCGGTCGGCAGGGGGTGCTCGGCCTCGCGGGCGGCCGGGACCTCGTCACCGGACCGCGCGCCGTGCTCGCCGCCCTGGCGCCGCGTCGTGGACCACGGGCGGCCCGCGGGCTGCTGCTCGCCCCGGCCGTGATCCACGTCGCGTTCCGCCGAGAGCGGAACGGGCCCCACCGGAGCGGGACCCGAGAGGCCGTCGTCGGCCGCGTCCAGCTGCTCGCGGATGACCTTGAGCGGCAGGTAGTGGTCGCGCTGCGCGGTGAGCACGTACCTCAGCCGCTCGACGTCCGAAGCGCTGAACCGGCGGTAGCCCGACGCGGTGCGCGCCGGGCGGACCAGCCCTTCCGCTTCCAGGAAGCGGATCTTGGAGATCGTCACGCCGGGGAACTCGGCCCGGAGCTGCGAGAGCACAGCCCCGATCCCCATCCCCCCGCGCTGGGGCCGCCCGGCCGACGTCACGCTGCCTCCCCGGCCGGGCGCGGCCTCACCGCGCTACCCCTGGCCGCCCGCGCCGGGGCCGGTCAGGAAGACCAGGCGGAACTTGCCGATCTGGACCTCGTCGCCGTTCGCGAGGACCGCCTGGTCGACGGGCTCGCGGTTGACGTAGGTGCCGTTGAGGCTGCCCACGTCGATCACCACGAACTCGCCGCCCTCGCGGCGGAACTCCGCGTGCCTGCGGGACACGGTGACGTCGTCGAGGAAGATGTCGCTGTCGGTGTGTCGGCCTGCGCTGGTCGTGTCCCTGTCCAGCAGGAAGCGCGAGCCCGCGTTGGGCCCCCGCTTGACCACCAGCAGGGCGGACCCGGCCGGCAGGGCGTCGACGCCCGCCACCGCGGGCTCGCTCGCGGGCGCGCCTTCGACCTCGGCGAGGAAGTCGGCCCGGAAAACGGAGGTCCGCTCCGGGGACTGCTCGGGCGGAACGCCTGGCCCGTCGTTCGTGCTCACCTGAGCTCTCCTCCTGCTGCTGGATCCGTCGAGTTCGTTAGAACCTATCGTGCCCGAACCTGCGTCCGAGGATCGGCTCCCCCGGCGACCGAAGAGTTTGCGGAAGATCGACGTCACTCCTGGACCAGCTCCTGGTATGCGGCGGCGTCGAGGAGGCCCTCGAACGCGTCGGTGTCGTCGAGGCGGAGCTCCACCATCCAGCCCTCGCCGTAGGGGTCCTCGTTGATGAGGTCGGGCTGCTGGTCCAGTGAGTCGTTGCGCGCGGTGACCTCGCCCGCGAGCGGCGCGTAGATGTCCGACACGCTCTTGGTCGACTCCACCTCGCCCAGCGTCTGGCCTGCGGAGACCTTCTCGCCGAGCTCCGGGAGCTGGACGAACACGACGTCGCCGAGCTGGGCTTGGGCGAAGTCGGTGATGCCCAGGCGCACGGTGGTCTCACCTGTGCGCTGCACCCACTCATGTTCCTCGGTGTACTTGAGCTCCTCGGGAATCACCGCGGTGCGCTCCTTCAATGACGGTGGATCTTCGCTTCCGGATCTTCCCACGTCCTGCTCAGGCTGAGACGACCCCCGGCCGTTGCGCGCGGGACGCGAGGACGAGCTGGTACGCGTACAGGGCCCCGGACCACAGGTAGAGGACGGCTCCCCAGATCATCATGGCGTAGGCGAAGGGCCTGATGACCTGCGCGAACGTCGAGCCGCCCTGGGCGACCAGGAGCATGGGGAACGCGTAGAGCAGGATGAACGTGGCGGCCTTGCCGAGGTAGGTGATCGTGAACGCGGCCCGGTAGCCCAGGCGGCGCAGCACCGGCAGGCACGCGCCGACCACCAGCTCGCGGCCCACCAGGACCAGCACCACCCACAGGGGCAGGATGTCGCGCACGACGAACGCGATCATCGTGGCGACGATGTAGAGGCGGTCGGCCGCCGGGTCGAGCAGCACGCCGAGCTTGCTGGTCTGGTCCAGCCAGCGCGCGATCTTGCCGTCGAGCCAGTCGGAGACGCCCGCGGCGATCAGCAGCGCCAGCGCCCAGCCGTCGGCGCGCGGGCCGAGCAGCAGGTAGAGGAACACGGGCACGCCGAGCAGCCGCAGGACGCTGAGCGCGTTGGGGATGGTGAGGTACCGGTCCTGGGGGGCCGGTTCGGCTGCGGGCGGCGTGGACACGGCACGAATGCTAGGCGCACGCCAGTGGCGGGGCTCACCGGTGTAGGGGTGGGGGTTCGGGCGCGCGGCGCGGGCGCGGGGCCCGGTCGGGCGCGGGCGGCCGTTCGGCCTGGCGTCCGGCCGGGCGCCGGGCGGACGGGGCCGGGAGGCGGCGGCCGGACACGGCGGCGTGCGCCGGGGAGCCCGGTGGGCTCGCGCTCGGCGGACGCGCTGCGCGTTCCGGGTGCCGCTGTTCACAGGGGGTGTTCTTCCCCGGCGCGGGTCGTGGGAAACCCCCGCCGTTCAAGATCACTTCGAGGGTCGGGGGCCTCCAGCCGGGACTTCCGGTCGGGGGCGTTGAGGTGGGCGGGACGCCGAGCGCCCCCGGCCCACCTCGCGCCGTCGCCCTACCTGGTGCGGCTCCAGCCCCGCCGCTGGAGCTCGGCGCCCGTCAGCGCCTGCGGGCGACCCCGGTCGTCGACGCCGACCCAGCGGGCCCGGAAACCCTCGAGCACGTACGCGTGGCCCTTGCTCCACACGACGCTGCACGGCGCGGTGGGCAGCGCCGCCCTGCGCTTCGCGTGCCCGATCTCGGCTTCCGTCGTGGTGCTCATGGTGTGCAGACCTCCGTCCGGTGCGCCGTCCGCCCGTGATCGGCGGACGCCTTCTGGGGGAATTGTGGTGCGGAACACGTCCGCTTCGCGCGCCCTGCGCGCCCATCGGGTCCGAGCGGTCGCCGAGCTGCACGACCGGCTCACCGAAGGCGTACCCACCCCGGCGATGATCAACCGTTCGGCGCGGCGGTCCGGCCGCCCACAGCACCGGCACTTCAGAAAAGATGATCTTGGTGGGGCCGGGGCGCGGCTTGTGGTGCCAGACCGCGCTCCGTACGGTGAGCGGTGCAGCGGTTGAGCCAACAGCCGTGCCGGGGAGCTCCGGCTGGGCGTTGACCTGCGCTGCGCCAGGACAAGCACCCCGTTGACGGGCTCCCCACCCCACAAGCGGTGGCAGTTGAAGAGGAGACCCTCGTGTCGGTTCACGATCCCGAAGTCGTGACCACGGACGGAAGCGGGGCGGGCGCCGTCGAGGCGGGGCCCGCCGAGCACATCGACATCAGCGCGGAGCGGGTCGCCGACGGCGTCACCGTGGTCAGGGTCACCGGTGAGGTCGACATGCTGACCGCGCCCCGGCTGCGCTCGGAGGTGGTCGAGCGGATCACCACCGGCGGCACCCTCGTGCTCGACCTCGGCGGCGTCGGCTTCCTCGGGTCGGCCGGTCTCGCGGTGCTCGTGGAGGCCGCTCAGCGCAGCACGCGCGAGCAGGCCGCGTTCCGGGTCGTCGCGGTGGAGCGCGCCGTGCTCCGCCCGCTGGCCGCGACCGGTCTGGGCGAGGTGTTCAGCGTTCACCCGTCGGTGGCCGAGGCGCTGGGCGGTGACCGGGGCTAGCGTGCTCGACCAGGTCCACGACCTGGTCGACCCCGGAGGCGACGAGCGCCCGGTGGGCGGGGCCGCCCTCGGGCGCCCGCCCCACCACGCGCGTCCCCGCGTCGGCCGCGGCCGAGGCGACCGCGCGCAGGCTGCGCACCAACCCGTCCGCCCGGTCCCCCAGCTCGCGCAGGTCCACCACCACCGGAACGGCGCCGCCGCGCGCCGCGGTGAGGATCGCGCGCCGCACGGCGGGGCCTGCGCGGACGGGCACGTCGCCCCTGACCACGACCTCCACCCACCCCGCGCGCTCGCGCACCACCACCTCCTGGTGGGCGCTGACCGCGAGGCGGGTGGTTCCGGGGGCGTGCCTGCCGGAGAGCACGAGCACGACGGTGGTGCCGCCGGGCGACCGGTCCAGCAGCACCTCGTCCACGCTCTCGCGCATGAGCAGCAGGCCGCGCCCCCTGGACGACAGACCCGGCGGCGGGACGCGCCAGCGCCCGTCGTCGGCGACGACCACCCTGACGCGACCGCCCGGCTCGGCGGTCGCCTCGACGCGCACGCTGCCGGGCGAGCCCGGCGGGTAGGCGTGCTCGATGGAGTTGCTGACGGCCTCGTTGACGGCCATCAGCAGGTCGTAGCGGTCGTCCTGCTCGACGCCGAGACCGGTGAGCCACCGGTCGACGCGCTGTCGAAGGGCCGAGAGCCTTGCCGGCTCGGCGGGGAACTCCGCCCGCCAGTGCCGGTCGGCGAGTTGGTCGGTCACCGTGCGCCTCCCCGTGTGGTGCACCTCGGTGGCTTCCCGCTCATGGCGGCGCTCACACGTGTGAGCGACCACCCCGTCGGGTACCGATAGCGTCGGTGCACTACCGGGGGCCTGC
>NZ_JBQGCX010000290.1:0-2404 GCF_052038725.1 Actinosynnema sp. | reverse complement strand
CTCGATCTCGGCGGGGTTGGAGCACGTGGGGTCGTGCGAGGCGGAGGCGTCGAAGAAGTGACGGGGCGGTGGGGTGTGGCGCGGTCGGTGGTGGTGAGCGGGCTGGTGGCGGTGGCGCTGGTCGGGTGCTCGGCTCCGGAGGTCGCGCCCGAGGTGGCGTCGTTGTCGTCCGGGACCGGGCAGGCCCCGGCCCCGTCGGCCGAGCGGGAGCGGCCTCGGGAGCGGCTGGACATGACGCCGGAGGACCTGGAGGCGTTGCAGCGGCCGTACTGGAAGTGCATGGGCGAGCAGGGGATTCCGGACAAGCGGGCGATGGGCGACCTGTCCGTCACGCCGGAGAGCGACGAGAGGATCGCGGCGGCGGAGGCGGCCTGCGCGCACACGGTGCCGCTGCCGCCGTGGGAGAGGGACCCCGCGAACCCGGAGTCGCACGCGTTCCTGGTCCGGGTCGTGGACTGCCTGCGCGGCGAGGGGGTGGTGAAGGTGGAGGTCGTTCCCGGTGAGAGCGGTGGTCACACCATCGCGATGGGGGGTGCGGAGAACGACGCGGAGCAGGTCGGGCTCGCGCTGGAGCACATGTCCGAGTGCGAGGCGGAGGCCTCGCGCCGGTAGCGGAGGGGTGGACGGCTGCGCGGAGGCGGGGGTCAGGCGGTGGTGAAGGCCGCCAGGCCGTCGAGGAGGCGGTCGATCTCGTCCTCGGTGGTGTAGGGGGCGATGCCGATCCGCAGGCCCCCGCTCTCCGGGAGGCCCAGCGCCAGCGCCGCCTCGTGGGCGTAGAAGGCGCCCGCCGGGGCCAGGACGTCGCGCTCGGCGAGGAAGCGGTAGGCGGCTCGGGCGTCGTGGCCGGGGAGCTCCAGGAGGGTCGTCGGGGTGCGGTCGGTGGCGCGGGAGCGGTTCAGGACGCGGTCGCCCAGCGCCGCCAGGCCCTCGGTGAGGCGGGCGAGCAGGGCGTGCTCGTGCTCGGCCACGGCGCGGTAGGCCGCTTCCAGGCTGGCGCGGCGGGTGGGCGCGGGGGCGATCGCGGCCAGGAAGTCGACGGCCGCGGTCGCGCCCGCGAGCGACTCGAAGGGCAGGGTGCCGAACTCGAAGCGCTCGGGGACGGCGTTCGTGGACGGGACCAGCTTGTCCGGGCTCAGGGACTCCAGCAGCGCCGGGTCCGCGCCGAGGACGCCGCAGTGCGGGCCGAAGAACTTGTAGGGCGAGCAGACCACGAAGTCCGCGCCCAGCGCGGTGGCGTCCACCAGGCCGTGGGCGGCGTGGTGGACGGCGTCGACGTGCACCAGCGCGCCGACCTCGTGCGCCCGGTCGGCGATGGCGCGCACCGGCGGGCGGGTGCCCAGCAGGTTCGAGGCGGCGGTGACCGCGACCAGCCTGGTGCGGTCGGTGATGACGCGGTCCAGCTCGTCCGCGCGGAGCAGGGCGGTCTCCGGGTCGAGGTCGAGCCAGCGGACCGCCGCGCCCGCGCGTTCGGCGGCCTGCACCCACGGGCGGACGTTGGCGTCGTGGTCGAGCCTGGTCACGACGACCTCGTCGCCGGAGCCCCAGGAGCGGGACAGGTGGTGGGAGAAGTCGTAGGTGAGCTGGGTGGAGCTGCGGCCGTGGACCACGCCGCGCTCGGGGACGCCCAGGAAGTCGGCGTAGGCGGAGCGGAAGGCGGCGACGACCTGCTCGGCGTTGCGCTCGGAGGGCAGCTCGGACCCGCGCAGCGACAGCGGGCCGGTCATGGTGGCGGCGATGGCCTCGCCGACGGGGCGCGGGGTCTGGGTGCCGCCGGGGCCGTCGAAGTGGGCGACCCCGGAGGTCAGAGACGGGAAGTGCGCGCGGAACGCGTGGACGTCGAAGGACACCGTCGCCTCACCTGCCCCCGGTGCGCCGCTCCTCGCCGCACCGGTCCACCGGGTGACCGCGCGGGTTGCTGTGGGGAGGACTCTGCCACCTCGGCGCAGAGCGCGCCCAGGTGGGGCGGGTCGCGGCGGGGGCGACCGGGAGCGGGGCGGGGCGCGGGCGGGAGTGGAACCGGGCGGAGGAGAGCGGCGGGCTGAGGCCGCCGGGTGCGGGCGGCCGGGAGTGGGCGGGGGGCTGCGGGAGCGGGGCGGTGTCGTCGGGGGGGCGGTTTGGGGTGGTGTAGCAGGGTTTGGGCGGTTCCGCTTCTGCCTGGTTGCGGTGTTCGCGGGTGAGCAATCTGGGAGAAGTGGTCGGTGTTCGTGCGGTCGTAGGCTCTCGCCTGCCCGAATGGGCGGGGACGGTCGGTGGATCGGTCGATCTGGAGACGGAGGTGCCCCGTGGGGGTGCTGGACGACTACGACGACATCGTGATCGGCGCCGGGAGCGCCGGGGTTCCGGTTGCTGTCCGGCTCAGCGAGGACCGGGCCAGGCGGGTTCTGCTGGTCGAGGCCGGACCGGA
>NZ_JBQGCX010000289.1:0-12295 GCF_052038725.1 Actinosynnema sp. | reverse complement strand
GTCCGGGACCGGCACGTCCAGCTTCCTCAGCAGCTCCGCCGCGTCCGGCCCGGCCACGGTCAGCAGCGCCAGCTCGGCCGTCGCGTCGCGCGGCTCCACCTTGGACCAGAACACCATGCGGGACAGGTACTCCAGCAGCGGCGCGGTCGTCTCCGCCTCGACGTCCAGGTACGCGGTCCCGCCGGTGTTGGCGACCACCGCGTGGTGCTCCACCCGGCCCTGCGCGTCCAGCACCAGCATCTCGGTGCCCCGGTCCTGCCCCAGCGCGGTGAAGTGCTGGCTGGTCAGCGAGTGCAGCCAGGTCAGGCGGTCCTCGCCGGGCACCGCGATGACGCCGCGGTGCGAGCGGTCGAACACCGCGACGCCGCGCACCGCCGCCCGCTGCTCGGCGAACGGGTCGCCGAAGTGCCAGGGAACGCCCTGGTCGGGGGCGCCGTCGAACGGCGCCACGGCGCCGGGCGTGGTCAGCGTCGGGGAGTTCACTCGGTCTCCTTGAGGCAGTCCCGGCAGGTGCCGGACAGCGCGAGGTGCGTTGCGTCCAGTTCGAACCCGTCCCGCTCGCGCAGTGTTCCGCACAGCGGCTCCAGCAGCTCGCACGGCACCTCGTCGACCCGGCCGCAGCGGTGGCACACCAGGTGCACGTGCTCGTGCTCGTCCACCGAGTAGTTCGGCGCGCCGTGCCCGAGGTGGGTGTGCCTGACCAGGCCGAGCCGGTCGAGCAGGTCGAGCGTGCGGTAGACGGTGGTGATGTTGACGGTGGGCGCGGTCTCCTGGACGCGCGCGCACACCTGCTCCGGGGTCGCGTGGCCGAGCGCCCGCACCGCGTCCAGCACGAGCTGGCGCTGCGGTGTCATCCGCATCCCCCGTTGGTGCAGAGTGCTGCGCAGAGCCCGCTGACCACCCGCCGTGTCCACGACCTCGATGGTAAGCCCGTGGGTACGCTCGCCCCCATGCGCGTGCTCGCACTGCTCGACGGAACCCTCGCGGACCCCGACGCCCCGCTCATCCGGATCGACGACCTCGGCCTCGTGCGCGGTGACGGGGTCTTCGAGACGATCCTCGTCGTCGACGGCAAGCCCAGGGAGCTGGGTCCCCACCTCGACCGCCTGGAGCGGTCGGCGGCCATGCTCGACCTGCCCGCGCCGGACCGCGCGGGTTACGAGCGGGCGGCGAAGGCGGTGCTGGACAACTGGTCCGGCGGCGCCGAGCTGGCGCTCAAGCTCGTCATGACCAGGGGAGTCGAGGGCGGCGACGGCACGCCCACCGGCTTCGCGCTCGGGCTGGAGATCTCGCCGAAGGTGCTCGCGCAGCGCGCGGAGGGCATCGCGGCGGTCACCCTGGACCGGGGGATCGAGCCGGGCCTCGCCGAGCGCGCCCCGTGGCTGCTGCTCGGCGCGAAGTCCCTGTCGTACGCGGTGAACATGGCCGCGCTGCGCGAGGCCGAGCGCAGGGGCGCGGCGGAGGTGGTCTTCACGACCTCCGGCGGCTCGGTGCTGGAGGGCCCGACGTCCACCCTGATCGCGGTGCGCGGCCGGACCCTGACCACGCCGCCCGCGACGCTGGGCATCCTGCCCGGCACCACCCAGGCGGTGCTGTTCCAGGCCGCGGAGAAGGCCGGGTGGACGGTCGTCGTCGAGCCGATCGCCGTCGAGGACCTGTTCACCGCCGACGCGGTGCTGCTGGTGTCGAGCGTCCGCTCGATCACCCGCGTGCACACCCTGGACGGCAAGGCACTGCCCGACTCGACCGCGCTGCACGCCGAGCTGCACGCGCTCTACGAGTCCCAGTACTAGGGCCGCGGCACCGGGGCGCAGCGCCGGAGCGGCGCCGGAGGCGATGTGGTGGGGACCCGCGCCCGCGAGTCCCCCCGCGTCAGCGCCCGACCCGGAACCTGACCCGCGTGCCCGGCCTGGCCTGGCCCAGCCCCGGCAGCGCGCGCTCCGCGACGACCCCGATCACCGGGTAACCCCCGGTGGTGGGGTGGTCGGCGAGGAACACCACCGGCTGGCCGTCCGCGGGCACCTGCACCGCGCCGGTCACCAGGCCCTCGCTGGGCAGCTCCCGGCCGGTCGCCTCACCGGTGCGCCGCAGCGCCGTCCCGGCCAGCCGCAGCCCGACCCGGTTGCTCCGGTCCGACACCACCCAGCTCCCGGCGGCCAGCTGGCCCGCCGGGTCGGTGAACCAGTCGTCGCGTGGTCCCAGCAGCACCGGGACCTCGACCTCGTCGGGCGCGCGGGCGGGGACCAGCACGTCCACCCCGACCGGGATGCCGGTCGACTCGCCCAGCGGCAGCACGTCCCCGCGCGCGACGGGGTCCGGGCCGATCCCGGACAGCAGGTCCGACGAGCGGCTGCCCAGCTGCTCGGGCACCGCGATCCCGCCGGACACCGCGAGGTAGCAGCGCAAGCCGGAGGTCGGGGTCCCGACCTCCAGCTCGTCGCCTTCCACGAGGTGGCAGGGCGAGTCCCGCTCCCTGCCGTTGACCCGCACCGCGACCTGCGGACCGGTGACCGCGACCGTGCACGAGCCGGTCGCCACCACCGCCAGGCCGCCCAGCAGCAGTTCCAGCCCGGCCGCGCCGTCGGCGTTGCCGACGAGCCGGTTGGCCAGGGCCAGCGACGCCCGGTCCAGCGCCCCGGAGGGCGGAACGCCCAGGTGGGCGTGGCCGGGTCGGCCGAAGTCCTGCACGAGCGCCTGCGGTCCGGTCCGCAGGACGCGGAGCGTTCTCACATTCCCACCTCGTTGTCCGACTCGCGCTCGGCGCGCTCCTCGGAGACCGCGGTGTGCCGCGTCTGGTTGGCGAGCGAGTGCTCCTCGGAGCTGCTCGCGGGCCGCGAGGGAACGCCGAGGCGCAGCCGCTTCGGGTTTGCCAGTGAACTCATATCTTCCACCTCCTCCCGTGCTGGACAGTGCCGAAAGTCCTTCGTAGTACTACGAAACAACGCCGGGGTTCCCCCGGTTGTGCCCCTTCACCCGCGCGAGTCGGGTCGCCTCGGTCACAACGCCTCGAAGCGCACCCGGTCGCCCGGAGCCAGCAGCGCCGGTTCGTCCCGCCCGGGGTCGAACAGCGGCGCGTCCGTCGTGCCGATCAGCCGCCACCCGCCGGGCGTGGCCCTCGGGTAGGCGGCGGTGAACTCGCCCGCCACGGCGACCGACCCGGCGGGGACGCGCGTCCTCGGCGAGTCCAGCCTCGGCTGCCGCAGCGGTTCCGGCAGGCCGGTCAGGTAGCCGAAGCCGGGCGCGAACCCGCAGAACGCCACCTCGTACGCGGCCCCGGTGTGCAGCGCGACGACCTCGTCCACCGCCAGGCCCGCCGTCTCCGCGACCAGTTCCAGGTCCGGCCCGTCGTAGCGGACCGGCAGCACGACCTCCCGCGCGGGCGCCGGGGCGGGCGCCGACAGGTCGAGGCCGTCGAGCAGCTCGCGCACCGCCCCCAGCCCGCCCGGCGCGGCCTTGACCAGCACCGTCCTGGCGGCCGGGACGACCTCGGCGACCTGCGGCAGGTCGGCGGCCCGCACCGCCGCGCGCACCGCGGCGACCTCGTCCAGCGAGCTCACCTCGACGAGCACCGCGTCGGAGCCGCACCGCCGCAGTCGCATGGCCCTCCGCCCGGATCGGGTGGTCGTGATCGTCTGATCGTTGGATTGTTCAACAACCCGTGCGAAGGGCACTCCCTCGAACGGGTGGTGGTGTGTCGTGCGTGCTCCCCCGCGGCGGGGCCGGTGACCCCCTCGTCGGGGCTCGTCCGGTGGTCCGCGTGCCGGGACGGCGGCCGTGGAACGCCGCCGGTGGTGCGCTCGGCCCGGTTCGCGCCGGGCTGGTTCCGCTTCGCCGGGTGTCCGACCGGCGGGTCGCGCCGGTCGGGTGGCCTCGGGGACCCGGTGGGGTCCCGCTCGGCCGGGTGGGCCGGGACCGGCCTGAGCCGGACCCGATCCCCTCGCCGTCCAGAGTTACTGGGGTGCTGCGGTCTTGCGGCTGGGAGCGGCTCCCCGGCTAGCCGACGACCCGGCGCAGGTGCGCCGAGGAGTGCGGCTGCAGGGGCTGGCCGACCATCGCGCGCTCCTCGACGTACGCCAGGTCGCCGTTGTTGACGATGCCGTACAGCCGCTGCGCGCCGGTCACCTCCTTGGCGGTCGCCGTGCGGACCACCGCGTCGGTGCCGAACTCCCAGGAGGTCTGGTTGCGGGGCTTGCCGTAGAACAGCTCCACGATCCCGGTGTTGTGCGTGAGCAGCACCTCGATCGTGTCGTCGGGCTGCGGGCGCCAGAAACCGGTCTCGCGCGCCGCCTGCCTGATCACCGCGCCGTTCTCGTCCAGCAGCCACGACCGCGCCTCGTAGTAGAGGAACGGCCGCCCGTCGTGGGCGAACGTGACCTGCTGGCCGAACCGGTACGGGCCCTCGATCGTCGGGTACACGACCTCGCCCTCGCCGCGCCACACGCCCACCAGCGGCAGCAGCGCGAGGCACGCGTCGTGCAGCGACGGGCCCTCCCTCAGGTTCGCGGTGTCCGCCGGGACCGGCAGGTCGTCGAACTGGGGGAGGTTGCGGGCGCGCGTCGACTCGGCGCGCTCTGCGGCGGCCTGGACGGCGGCGTCACCGCTGCCGGGGACCGGCGTCTGCTCTGCCATCACCGCTGGTCGGAGAACAGCCGGTACACGACGTACCCGGCGAACCACGTGATGAGCAACGACACGAGGACCAGCAGTGTGGTGAAGAAGTGTTCCACCCGGCAAGTTTACCGTCACCGGGCGTCGCGGCGCGTGACTCGGTGGCGAAGACCACCGGGCGCGTCGCGACTTGACCGAGCCAGAAAACGATCAAGATGATGGGGCGCACACCGGAAAACGGCCCAGGGGTTGGGTTTCCGGCCCCGGAGGGGGCGCGCGAGCGGCCCCGCGAGGCCCCGGCGCACGTGCGAGGGCCCCGGCGGCGGATCGCTGCCGGGGCCCCGAAGCCGGTCCGTCAGGCGACCGCGACCTCGACCGGGTGCACGCCGGGACCGCCCGCCGTCACCGCGGCCTCGCCGTTGCCCGACCGGTGCAGCGCCCGCACCGTCCAGTCGCCGGGCGCCGCGTAGAAGCGGAACTCGCCCTGCTCCGACGACACCACCTCGGCGGTGAACTCGCCGGACGAGTCCAGCAACCGCACGTACGCCCCGCCGACCGGCGCGCCCCCGGCGCTCACCCGGCCCGACAGCACGACCTCGTTCGCGCCCACGCTCAGCTCCACGCCCTGCTGGGGCGCCCCGCAACCCGCCGCGCTCATCACGCCTCCTTGCCGGAACCGAGCTCGACCGGCACGCCGATCAGCGAGCCGTACTCGGTCCACGAGCCGTCGTAGTTCTTCACGTCCGAGTGCCCGAGCAGCTCGTGCAGCGCGAACCAGCTGTGCGAGGAGCGCTCGCCGATGCGGCAGTACGCGATGGTGCTGCGCGAGCCGTCCAGGCCGGCGTCCGCGTACAGCGCGGCCAGCTCCTCGTCGGACTTGAACGTGCCGTCCTCGTTGGCGGCCTTGCTCCACGGCACGTTGATCGCCGTGGGGATGTGCCCGCCGCGCTGCGCCTGCTCCTGCGGCAGGTGCGCGGGCGCGAGCAGCTTGCCGCTGAACTCGTCGGGGGAGCGCACGTCCACCAGGTTCTTCGCGCCGATCGCCTCGACGACCTCGTCGCGGAAGGCCCGGATCGACAGGTCCTGCTCCTGCGCCTGGTAGCTGGTCGCCTCGCGCTCCACGACCTCCTTGTCCAGGGGGCGGCCGTCCAGCTCCCACTTCTTGCGCCCGCCGTCGATCAGCTTGACCGACTCGTGGCCGTACAGCTTGAAGTACCAGTAGGCGTACGCGGCGAACCAGTTGTTGTTGCCGCCGTACAGGATCACCGTGTCGGAGTTCGCGATGCCCTTGGCGGACAGCAGCTTCTCGAAGCCCGCGCGGTCGACGAAGTCGCGGCGGACCGGGTCCTGCAGCTCGGTGCGCCAGTCGATCCGCACCGCGCCGGGGAGGTGGCCCCCCTCGTAGGCGGTGGTGTCCTCGTCGACCTCGACGAACACCACGCCGGGCGCGGCGAGGTTCTCCTCGGCCCAGGCGGCGGAGACCAGGACGTCTGCACGGCTCATCGAGCGGCTCCCATTCGTTGTGCGGAAGTGCGGTTTCGGGTCTGCGGTCGTGCTCTCGGGGCCGGGCGAGCTGCGCTCGGCGGCGGGGTCCGGGACGCGGGTGTCGTCAGTGGCGGGGCGCGGGCGCCGGGGCGAGGCGGCGGACCAGCAGGAACAGCTCGCAGCCGAGGCACAGCCCCAGCGCGGCGTTCAGCAGGGCCGCGGTCAGCGCGGCCGAGGTGGCCACCACGCCCAGCGCCGTCCAGCCCGCCGCGTAGCCGATCGTGCCGACCAGCGCGAAGGCGAACCCGACGCCCTGGGCGAACCGCAGCGGCGCCGCGTCCTCCCGCTCCGCCTCCGGCAGCCTGGGTTGCAGGACCCGCCGGTACACGTGCCCCCACGGGTTGAGCCGCAGCGACACGAAGGCGCACATCGCGAACAGGAAGGTCTGCGCCGCCAGCAGCCGCCAGGAGCCGGTGAGCAGCACCAGGACCAGCACCGCGCTGGTGAACCAGGCGCTGAACCTGGCCCCCCTGGGATCGACGGGGACGTCCTTCGGCACGGCGACCTCCTGGCGTTGGCGTCAGGGGCGGTGGGGACGGGCGGCGCGCTCGGCGCGGTCACGCCCGGCGCGGTCACGACGACCTCGGCGGGTCAGCCCGCCGTGCGACACAGGCTGCTGCGGACGCGGCACAGGTCCACCGCGAGTCGCTTCGTCAGCAGCGCGTTCATGCCGTCGAGGGTAGCCGCTAGTCCCTGCCACCGGGAGTGGTGTCCAGGGGTTGGGAGGACCGGATCACCCGTCCGACGGGCGCGTCAGCCCGGTGAGCGCGCCGGACAGCCCCTCCGCGTCCGGGACGCCGGTGACCCGCAGCAGCTCGGCGCCGCGCCGGTCGTAGGCCACGGTCGTCGGGGTGGCGAGCACCCCCAGCGCCGCGGCCAGCTCGGGCCGCTCGGTCACGTCCAGCTCCGCCAGGCGCACGCCGCCGGTCCGCGCGACCAGCCCGGCCAGCACCTCCCGGCTGCGGCGGCAGCCCGCGCAGAACCGGGTCGTCACCTGCACCAGGGTCACCTCGGCGTCCGGGTCGAGCAGCGCCCGCACCTCGTCGGGCAGCGCGCGCCGCGACCCCGGCCGCACCCGGCCGCGCCCGCGGAGCGCGACGGCGACCGCCGCCACCACCACGAGCGCGCACAGCAGGCCGAGCAGGCCCCCGGTCACGCAGGCCCCCGCGGGAACCCGCCGCGACCGGGGGCCGCGCTCACCGCTGGTCCAGCGGGATGTTCTCCAGGGTCCCCTCGACGGTCAGCGCGCCGCTCTCCACCCGCACGGCGGTCGGGGTCACGGTGAACGGCAGCGAACCGGGGTCGATCTTCACGTTCAGCGCCGACCGCACCGCGCCCAGCACCTCGTTGAGCCCGGCCAGCGAGGTGTCGTCGATCTCCACGTCGTTCACGCCGATCTCCACCATCCCGCCGGACAGCGTCACCGTGCCGTAGGCCGAGATCCGGATCTTCCGCCCGGCCAGCGAGGTCGTGCCGCTCAGCTTCACGGCGGCGGCGGTGGGCGGCTGCTGCCCGCCCTGCGTCTCCGGCCCGCCCTGCTCGACCGGCCTGGTGTCCGGCTCGATCGCCATGTCGGTGAACGGCGTGACCTGGTTGACCAGGCGGTTCAGGTCGTTCGCCTTGATCTTGACGCTGCCCTTGACCTGGTCGATGCGCGCGTTGCTGGTGTCGCCCGCCAGCAGCTCGGACAGGCCGATCCTGGTGTGGTAGAGGTTCGCCTTGATCTCCAGGTCGCGCAGCTGGTCGCGCACCGGGACGCCGTTGGCGGTGATCTCGATGTCCCGGTAGTCGCCGCCCAGCGCCTGGGTGGTGAACGGGAACCCGTTGATCCGCACGGCGGGGTCCTCGCTGAGCTGGAGCTTGTCCCGCATCCGCTGGGCCACCTGGTACTCACCCGCCGCCGCCAGGCCGAAGTCGGCCGCGACCAGCAGCCCGCCGAGCACCAGGGCCGTGATCACGAGCTTGCGGCCCCGCCGGGGTCGGCGGGGTTCGGGGGCGGTCATCGCCAGGTCCTCCAGGAAGCGTCGTCGAGCCAGGTCGCGATCCGGTCTACCAGAACGGGCGTCATCGCCGACTCGGCGTGGCCGGTCCGCGGCTCCAGCCACAGCTCGGCCGCGCCACCGGCGGCCCGGTGCAGCGCGGTGGCGTGGGCGGGCGCGAAGTACCGGTCCAGCTCGCCGTGCACCAGCAGCAGCGGCGTGGGCGCGATCCGGTGCACCACCTCGACGGGGCTCTCCGGGACCCGCGCCCACGGCCCGGCCAGCCGCACGCCCAGCGCGCGGGCGGCGAGCCTGCCGTGCGGCTGCTCCAGCAGCCAGTGCACGCGGCGCATCGCGGCGGTCTCCCTCGACCACCACCGCGCCGGGCTGCTGACCGCCGCCACGGCGTCCGGCCGGTCGTCGGCGAGCGCGGCGTGCCGCCGCGCCACCCACGCGCCCAACGAGAACCCCACCACCACCACCCCCCGGTACCCCAGCTCGCGGGCCAGCGAAACCCCGGCGGCGAGGTCGTGGACCTCGTCACCGCCGACGGTGGTCCGCCCGCCGGAGCGGCCGTGCCCCCGGAAGTCCAGGGCGATCACCCCGCCGTGCCGGGCGAAGCGGCGCAGCACCCGCGCCACGTACGGCTTGCCGGTGTGGTTGGTGAAGCCGTGCCCCACGACGAACGCCAGGTCCGGCGGGGTCGACGGGGTCGTCACGTGTACCCCGTGCAGGCGAACTCCGCCGTGTGACACGGGTGTAACAAGCGTGACGCTTGTGGAAACAACTGTGACCCTGTCCTGCTGACCTGGGTCTTTCGCGGCGCGCACCGGTATCGTCTCCGTCATCCGCAGGCAACGGGGCCCGGTCACCGTACTTCGCTGCGAGTGCTCCGGTGACCAACACCGGCCGAACAGGAGGGCGCCGCGATGAGCATCGACGTGCTGCTGCTGACCACCGACCCCGATCCCGAGGCGGTGCTGCCCGCGCTGGCCCTGCTTCCCCACGAGGTCCGTCCGCTCCGCCCGGAGGTCTCCGCGCTGCTGGAGGCGGGCCCCCACGACGTCGTCCTGGTGGACGCCCGCACCGACCTGGTCGGCGCGCGCGGCCTGTGCCGCCTGCTGGACTCCAGCGGCGTCGACGTGCCGGTCGTCGCGATCGTCACCGAGGGCAGCCTGGTCGCCGTCAACGCCGACTGGAGCGTCGACGAGATCCTGCTCCCCACCTCCGGCCCGGCCGAGGTCGACGCCCGGCTGCGCCTGGTGCGCTCCCGCCGGGGCGCCGCCCAGTCCGGCGGCGACGGCTCGCTGCAGCTCGGCGAGCTGGTCATCGACGAGGCCACCTACACCGCCCGCCTGCGCGGCCGTCCGCTCGACCTCACCTACAAGGAGTTCGAGCTGCTGAAGTACCTGGCGCAGCACGCGGGTCGGGTGTTCACCCGCGCGCAGCTGCTCCAGGAGGTCTGGGGCTACGACTTCTTCGGCGGCACCCGCACCGTGGACGTCCACGTGCGGCGCCTGCGCGCCAAGCTCGGCCCCGAGCACGAGTCGCTCATCGGCACCGTGCGCAACGTGGGCTACAAGTTCGTCCGCCCGCCGCGTCCCGGCTCGCTGCGCCGCCCCGAGGCCGAGCAGGCCATCGGCGCCCCGCAGCTGGACGAGACCGAGCTGTTCCGCGTCTGAGCGCGGGTCCCCAGGCAGGGGGCCGACGGGTGGCCCCCTGATCTACCGCCGCCTGATCGACCGCCGCCGCAGCGGGTAGCGTCGCGGGCGTGGCTGACCTGACCTGGCACGACGCGCTGGACCCCGAGCAGGCCGAGGAGATCACCCGGCTGCTCGCCGAAGCCGAGGAGGTGGACGGCGTCGCCCCCGTCGGCGAGGCCGTCCACCTCCGCTTGCGTCCGGGGGCCTCCGGCAGCGCGCACCTGCTGGCCCGCGTCGACGGCGTCCTCGCCGGGTACGCGCACCTCGACCTGCTCGGCGACTCGGACGGCAACCTGGTGGCGGAGCTGGCCGTGCGGCCGGGGTCGCGCCGCGCGGGCGTGGGCTCGGAGCTGGCCGGGGCCGTCCTCGGCGCCGCCGCCGATCGCGGCGGGCCGGTGCGCTTCTGGGCGCACGGCGACCGCGAGGGCGCTTCCGGGCTCGCCGCCAGGCTCGGCGCCCGCCGGGTCCGCGAGCTGTGGGTGATGCGGCGCGCGCTGGCCGGGCTGCCCGAGGTCCCCCCGCTGCCCGAGGGCGTGGCGCTGCGGTCCTTCGAACCGGGGCGGGACGAGGACGCGGTCGTGCGGGTCAACGCGCGGGCGTTCTCCTGGCACCCGGAGCAGGGCGCGATGACCGCCGACGACGTCCGGCTCAAGGAGGCCGAGGACTGGTTCGACGCGGACGGCTTCCTGCTCGCGGTGGACGGGGCCGACCGGCTGCTCGGCTTCCACTGGACCAAGCGGCACGACGAGTCCATGGGCGAGGTCTACGTGGTCGGCGTCGACCCGGACGCGCAGGGCGGCGGCCTCGGCAAGGCGCTCACCCTCGCGGGTCTGGTCCACCTGAAGAGCACCGGACTGCGCGACGTGCACCTCTACGTCGAGTCCGACAACTCACCGGCGGTGCGCGTGTACACCCGGTTGGGCTTTTCGCGCTGGAAAGCGGACGTCCAATACGCCCTGTAGTGACAAACCCATCACGCCATGCAAACGTGCAGGTCACGGGATCACCCTAATGGCCGTGGGTCCAGTCACCTCCCGTGTGGTGTTCACCTTCCGTTCATGTTCCCCTGGGGGTCTGTCCACTCTCGCTCCCTACCGTCCGTGTCGAGCGGTGAAACGCCGTTCAATCAAAGCCCCCGTACGTGGAGGACCCAGGTGAAGACCAAGCGGCACGGCGCCGTCGTCGGCCTTATCGCGGCCGGTGCGCTTCTGCTCACCGCATGCGGCAGCGACAACAACACCGCTGCGACCGGCGGCTCCTCGACGGGCGGCGCGAGCACCCCGTCCGCGCCCGTCGAGTGCGGTGGCAAGACGAAGCTGAACGCAGAGGGCTCCTCGGCTCAGAAGAACGCGATCGACACGTTCGTCCAGGCCTACCAGCAGCAGTGCGCGGGCGCCGACCTCGCGTACAACGGCTCCGGTTCCGGCGCGGGCATCAAGAACTTCAACGCGGGCCAGGTCGACTTCGGCGGTTCCGACTCCGCCATGAAGGACGCCGAGATCGCCGCCGCCACCGAGCGCTGCCAGGGCAACCCCGCCTGGCACCTGCCGATGGTCTTCGGCCCCGTCGCCCTCGGCTACAAGCTGAACGGCGTCACCGACCTGGCCCTCAACGCCGAGGTCACCGCCAAGATCTTCAACGGCTCGGTCAAGAAGTGGAACGACCCGGCGATCTCCGCCCTCAACTCGGGCGCGAAGCTGCCCGACACCGAGATCAAGGTCGTCTACCGCAACGACGAGTCCGGCACCACGGACAACTTCCAGAAGTACCTGACCACCGCCGCCCCCGCGGCGTGGACCCAGGGCGACGGCAAGCAGTTCAAGGGCGGTGTCGGCGAGGGCAAGGAGAAGTCCGCCGGTGTCGCGCAGGCCGTGGCCTCCGTGGACGGCGCCATCACCTACGTCGAGCTGTCCTACGCCCAGGACAACAAGCTCTCGATCGCCAAGATCGACTCCGGCGCCGGCGCGGTCGAGCTGACCGGCGAGTCGGTCGGCAAGGCCATCGACAGCGCGAAGATCAAGGGCCAGGGCAACGACCTCGTCCTCGACCTGAACTCGATCTACGGCACCAAGGCCGAGGGCGCCTACCCGCTGCTCCTGGCCACCTACGAGATCGTCTGCTCCAAGGGCTACGACGCCGACACCGCCAAGGCCGTCAAGGCGTTCCTGACGGTCGCGGCCACCACCGGCCAGGCCGGTCTGGCGGACGCGGGCTACGCCCCGCTGCCCGACGCCTTCCAGGAGAAGCTGCTGACCGCCATCAAGGCGATCGCCTGAGTCAGGCAGACTCCGGACGTTGACGCGAAGTTGACGCGATGAACGACCGCACTGCGGCGCAGCGCCCCGCGGGCCCCCGGACCCATCCCCGTGCCCGCGGGGGCGGCCCCGCCGCGCGACCACCCCCGGGGGCTCCCATTACCCCCCCCACGGTAGGGGAGAATCAGGCGCCCCTGCCGGCCCG
>NZ_JBQGCX010000288.1:0-2066 GCF_052038725.1 Actinosynnema sp. | reverse complement strand
AAGTTAGCACAAAGCGGAGCGCTTGCTCCGGAACGGGTTGGTAGGGTCGCCCGGTGACCGCCGACCGGCCCGCCGAGGCCCCCCGCAGCCGCAAGCCCCGCGCGGACGCCGCGCGCAACCAGGAGGCGATCGTCGAGGCGGCGACCCGCGTGCTGGCCGAGCAGGGCGCGGCCGTCGACGTGCGCGAGATCGCCCGGCTGAGCGGGGTCGGCATGGGCACCCTGTACCGGCACTTCCCCACCAAGGAGGACCTGGTCCGCACGATCCTGCGGCGGGAGTTCCTGACCTGGGCGGCGTCGGCGCGCGAGGCTGCGGAGCGCGCGGAGGACCCGTGGGCGGCGCTGGCGGACTTCTTCCGGCAGGCGCTGAGCGGCTACGCCAGGCACCGCGCGATCTCGGAGTGCTTCGCGCTGGCCTGGGCGGAGCCGGACGTGGAGGGGCTGGGCGAGCTGCGGGCGGTGATCGAGGGGCTGACGGCGCGCGCCCACGAGGCCGGGTCGCTGCGCCCGGACGCGAGCGCGGACGACCTGCTGCTGCTCCTGGTGTCCCTGGGGCACGCCGCCCGGCTGACCGGGGACAGCCGCCCGGAGCAGGTCGAGCGGCTGCTGCGGGTGTCGCTGGACGGGCTGCGGCCGGAGCGCGCGGAGGGGTAGCGCCCTTGGGCGCGAACGTGCAGATCCGGGTGTACGTTGCTCCGCGCGACGAATGCGAGAGCGCTCTCACGAGCCGGGGCGCTCGCCACGACACACCCGGAGCGGCAGTGGAGAGCACCACCGAGAACCGGCGGTCCAAGGCCGCCCTCCCCGGCGCCACCACGCGGCGCGCGCGGATCACCGAGGTCGTGGGGCCCCTCGGCCGCGCCCGCTGATGCGCGTGCGCGAGTCCGCCGAGGCGCTCGGCGCCGCCCCGGTCGGGCGGTTGCTGTGGCGCGCCTGCGCGCAGACGACGCTGTCGGTCGGCGTGCACGGGATCTACGCGCTGACCAACGCGTGGTTCGTGGCGCGGGGCGTCGGGGCCGGGGCGATGGCGGCGGTGAACCTGGCCGCGCCGGTGCTGCTGGTGCTGGGCGCGGTGTCCACGACGGTGGGCGCGGGTGGCGCGTCGCTGGTGTCCAGGGCGCTGGGCGCGGGGGACGCGGCGGCGGCCGGTCGGGCGGCGGGGAACGCGTTCACCGTGTTCTGGGGCGCGGCGGTCGTGGTCACCGCGCTCGGCCTGCTCGGGATCGAGCCGCTGCTGACGGCGCTGGGCGCGCGGGGCGAGGCCCGCGAGGTGGCGCGCGAGTACGCGGTGGTGATCCTGGCCGGTTCGGTGCTGTCCACGGGGTTCTCCAGCCTGGTGCGGGCCGAGGGCCGGTTGCGGTTCTCCGCGCTGCTGTGGCTGGTCCCGGTGCTGGTGCAGATCACCCTGGACCCGGTGCTGATCTTCGGGTTCGACCTGGGGGTGCGCGGCGCGGCGCTGGGCACGGTCGGCGGGCAGGCGGTGTCGGCGCTGCTGAGCCTGTGGTTCTTCTTCGTGCAGCGCGAGCGGCCGTACCGGGTGCGCGCGGCCGACCTGCTGCCGCACGGGCCGACGGTGCGGGCGCTGCTGGACATCGGGGCGCCGTCGTTCCTGGCCGGGTTCGGGGCGACGCTGCTGGCGGTGCTGGTGAACACGGCGCTGGCGGGCATCGGGGCGGCGGCGCTGGCGGCGTACGCGGTGGCGGCGCGGGTGCAGGCGTTCGTGACGATGCCGCAGGTCGGGCGCGCGCAGGGCGTGCAGCCGCTGGTCGGGTACAACGCGGGGCGCGGGCTGCACGACCGGGTGGCGCGCACCAGGGACCTCGCGCTGCGCGCCACGGTCGGGTACGGGCTGGTGGTGGCGGCGCTGGTGGTGGTGTTCGCCGGGCCGCTGGTGGCGGTGTTCCTGGACGACCCGGCCGTCGCGGGCCGGGCGGAGGGGGCGCTGCGGGTGCTGGCGGTCGGCTTCACGGCGGCCGGGGTGACGCCGCTGGTCGCCGCGCACGCCCAGTCGCTCGGCCTGCCCCGGCCCGCGTGGGCGCTGGCGGTGGGCCCGTTGGCGCTGGTCAA
>NZ_JBQGCX010000287.1:0-4147 GCF_052038725.1 Actinosynnema sp. | reverse complement strand
TCGACGCGCTGCGCCGCTACGAGGGGGCCGTCGTGCTGGTCACGCACGACCCCGGAGCGGTCGAGGCCCTGGAGCCCGAGCGGGTGATCCTGTTGCCGGACGGGACCGAGGACCACTGGTCCGCGGAGTACCTGGAACTCGTGCAATTGGCCTGACGCAACGATTTCGCCCCCGAAACCCCGATCAACTCTGAGTGATCATCCGAACGCGCGCCGATCTTTTCGCAAGATCGCCTGGCGTTCTCGCCCTCCGTGATCGATCATTGCGACGACAGGGGCTTTCAAGGCCCGACCTGCTGTCCACGGAAGGCGGGACAAGGTGGCTGACCTGAAGAAGGGCGCCCGGATCACCGGTGCCACACGGGACAAGCTGGCCGCTGACCTGAAGAAGAAGTACGAAAAGGGCGCGAGCATCCGGGCTTTGGCCGAGTCAACCGGGCGCTCCTACGGCTTCGTGCACCGGGTCCTCAGCGAGTCCGGTGTGCAGCTGCGCGGTCGAGGTGGCGCCACCCGAACGAAGAAGAAGTAAGCTACCCTCCGGTAACACAAGCGGGTGACGCAGGACGCGACACCCTCCCGGACCCGGAGGTTTCAGCGCATGTCGGCATCGAGCGCAGTGGACGCCGACCTGCTCGGGCGCGGTGGTGTGCGGCTCGTCCTCGACGGACCGCGCGCGACCATCGTGCTCGAACGGCCGGACGTGCTCAACGCGCAGACGCCGTCCACGTGGGAGGCTCTGCGCCACATCGGTGAGAAGCTGGGCCCGGACGTCCGCGTCGTGGTCGTCCGGGGCTCAGGTCGCGCCTTCTCGGCGGGCTTGGACCGGCGGCTGTTCACCGGTGACCACGTGGACGGCGAACCCGGCCTGGCGGACATCCTGCAGCGCGGTCCCGAGGGCGGGGCCGCGCTGATCGCGTCCTTCCAGGAGGGCTTCCGCTGGCTGCGCTCCCCCGAGCGGGTGACCGTGGCCGCCGTGCGCGGGCACGCCATCGGCGCGGGCTTCCAGCTGGCGCTGGCGTGCGACTTCCGCGTCGCCGCCGAGGACGCCCGGTTCCGGATGGCCGAGACCTCCCTCGGGCTCGTCCCCGACCTGGGCGGCACGCTGCCCCTGGTGCGGCTGGTCGGGTACTCGCGGGCCGCCGAGATCTGCCTGAGCGGGCGCTCGGTCGGCGCGACCGAGGCGCTGGCGATGGGGCTGGTCAACGCGGTCGTGCCGGTCGACGGGCTCGACTCCGCCGTGGACGACCTGGTCGCCGCCGTCACGCTGCCCCTTCCGGGCGCGACGCGCGAGACCCTCGCGCTGCTGGCCGCCGCCGCGGACGGGGCGTCGGAGGAGGAGCAGCTGCGTGCCGAGCGGGAGGCCCAGCTGCGCAGGCTCGCGGACCTCGCGGCGCTCGCCAGGTCCTGATCGTCGAGCCCTGATCGCCGCTGCCGCCGGTCGTGGCGCTTCGGGGTGGTGCGGGATCGCGCAGGCGCCTCGGCGGGCCCTCCGGTTCCGGAAAGTAGAACTGAAAGCGTTTTCAGGTTCCGTCCCCGGTGTGGTTCGGGACGCCCCCGCGGGACGTCCTCGGCGCGCGAAACCGGATGCGGGGGTAGCCCTCGACACGTTTCCGGTGGCGCCCCAACGGTCGCCGGGCGAACGATCCTTGTTCTTCCGGGTGGAATTCCGGGTTCCACGGCGGGTCGTTTTGTGGGCCAAGCATCGCGCAAGTTCACTCGATCGTGGCACTTGCATTCTGTTCGTCGGCAGGATTGCGACGTCCCGCATTCCCCGGTGCGCCCCTCTTGGGCCATTCGCCACCTGAAAAATGTTCGCGTTCGGCGGAACCGGGGAAGCAAGCGGCGTCCCCCGGTGTTCTCCACGGGCGTGGAAGGTTCCTGGGCTCTGATGCGCGCGGCCGTTGCCGCCTCCAACGCCCCGAGCGGGGTCCGGCGCGGCACGTTCCGCCGGGTTCTCGCCGTCGCCCGGCCGCACCGGGCGAAGCTCGTGGTGTTCCTGCTGCTCTCGGTCGTGTCGGCGGTGCTCGCGGTCAGCACGCCCGTGCTCGCCGGGCGGGTCGTGGACGCGATCGTCGGGCACGGCGACGTGTCCACCGTGGTGTGGCTCGCCGTCGTCATCGCGGGCATCGCGGTGCTCGACGCCTGCCTCGGCCTCGTCGAGCGCTGGCAGTCCTCCCGCATCGGCGAGGGCCTGATCCACGACCTGCGGCGCGCCGTGTTCGAGCACGTGCAGCGGATGCCCGTCGCGTTCTTCACCCGCACCCGCACCGGCGCGCTGGTCAGCAGGCTCAACAACGACGTCATCGGCGCCCAGCGCGCCTTCACCTCCACCCTGTCCGGGGTGGTCACCAACGTCATCCAGCTCGGCCTGTCGCTCGGCGTGATGATCACGCTGTCCTGGCAGGTGACCGCGCTCGCCCTGGTGCTGCTGCCGCTGTTCGTGCTGCCCGCGCGGCGGATGGGCGCGCGCATGGCCGACCTGCAGCGCGAGGCGTCCGGGCTGAACGCGGGCATGACCACCCAGATGACCGAGCGGTTCTCCGCGCCCGGCGCGACCCTGGTCAAGCTGTTCGGCCACCCGCGAGCCGAGGCCGCCGAGTTCGGCGAGCGGGCCGCGCGGGTGCGCGACATCGGCGTGCGCACCGCGATGGCCACCCGCTGGTTCATGACCGGCCTGACCCTGGTGTCCGCGCTCGCCCAGGCCCTGGTCTACGGGCTCGGCGGGTACCTGGCGATCACCGGGGAGCTCGCGGCGGGCACCGTCGTGTCGCTGGCGCTGCTGCTGACCAGGCTGTACGCGCCGCTGACCGCGCTGGCCAACGCGCGCGTGGACGTGATGACGGCGCTGGTGTCGTTCGAGCGGGTCTTCGAGGTGCTCGACCTGGAACCGATGATCACCGAGCCGGAGAAGCCGGTGGCGCTGCCGGAGGGGCCGCTGTCGGTGGAGTTCGACGGCGTCCGCTTCGGCTACCCGGCCCCCGACCGGGTGTCGCTGGCCTCCCTCGAATCGGTGGCCACGTTGGACACGCGCGGTGGCGAGGAGGTGCTGCACGGGCTGGACTTCCGCGCCGAGGCCGGGCAGCTGGTCGCGGTGGTCGGGTCGTCCGGCGCGGGCAAGTCCACGCTGGCCTCGCTGGTGCCCAGGCTGTACGACGTCGACGCGGGCGCGGTGCGGCTGTCCGGGGTGGACGTGCGCGAGGTCGCGTCCGAGGACCTGCGCGGCGCGGTCGGCGTGGTCACCCAGGATGGGCACCTGTTCCACGACACGATCCGGGCCAACCTGCTGTACCCGAGGCCGGAGGCGACCGAGGAGGAGGTGTGGGACGCGCTGCGGCGGGCCAGGCTGGAGCAGCTGGTCGCCTCGCTGCCGGACGGGCTCGACACCGTCGTCGGCGAGCGCGGGTACCGGCTGTCGGGCGGGGAGCGGCAGCGGCTGACCATCGCGAGGCTGCTGCTGGCCAGGCCCAGGGTGGTGATCCTGGACGAGGCGACCGCGCACCTGGACACCGAGTCCGAGGCGGCGGTGCAGGCCGCGCTCGGCGAGGCCCTGCGCGGCCGGACCGCGCTGGTGATCGCGCACCGCCTGTCGACCATCCGCTCGGCCGACGTGATCCTCGTGGTGGAGGGCGGGCGGATCGTGGAGCGGGGGACGCATGACGAGCTGATCGCGGCGAACGGGCGGTACGCGCAGCTGCACGGGACGCAGGAGGGGGCGCGGGGGAGCGGGACGGCGGACGGGGCGACGGGAGACGGGGCGGCGGGAGACCGGGCAGCGGCCGGGGTGGAGGCCGCGGCGACGGGCGGGGCACCCGAGAAGGCGGGGGCCGCGCGGGCCTGACGCGCCGGGCGCGGCCGAGACCTCCCCCGACCGCGCCCGCCGCACCACAAGCCACCGGGAAACCCCGACCAACGCCCCCACCCACGCCTGACTTGCCCGCCCGGCCCGGCCCGACTCGGCCCTGCCCTGCCCCGCCCCGCCCGGCTGTGACCACCCGACGCACCTTCGTGGACCACGCGCGTCCGCCCGGCCACGCCCGACGGGGCCCGCCCTCCCCGCGGCACCCGGCGGCACCCGGCGCGCCCCAGCCGCCCACCCCCACGCCTGACTTGCCCGCCCGCCCGCGTCCCACCCCGCTACAAGCCGCCCA
>NZ_JBQGCX010000286.1:0-8064 GCF_052038725.1 Actinosynnema sp. | reverse complement strand
CGTCGCCGACGTCACCCTGCGGTTGGACTCCTCGGTGGCCTCCCGCACCCGGCGGTTCGCCTCGTCCGTGGCCTCCTGCACGCGCGCGGTCGCCTCGGACAGCGAGTCGTGCCGCCTGCGGTTCGCCTCCTCGGTGGCCTCGCGCACCAGGCGCTGGGCCTCCGCGTTCGCCGCCGCCTGCTCCTGCGCGACCTGCGCCCTGATCCGGGCCGCCTCGTCGGTCGCCTCGCGGAGCCTGCGCTCGGCCTCGTTCTTGCTGCTCGCCTCCTGCTCGGCGAGCGTCTTCATCGACTCCACGCGACGGGCCGCCATCGCGATCTCGAAGTCCTCCTCGACCGTGGTGCGGCGCTGCTGCGCCTCCTGGTCGATCCGGCCCGCCTGCTCGCGCGCGTCCGCGACGATCTTCTCGGCCTCGGCGCGCGCGCCCTCCAGCACGCCCCGGTGCTCGTTCTCCATGTCGACGCGGCGCTGGTCCAGCTCGCCGATCAGGGCGTCGTACCTGCTGCGCAGCGCGCCCGCGTCCGACTCGGCCTTGGCCCGGATGTGCCCGCCCTCGGCCTCGGCGCGCGCCTTGATCTCGTTGGCCTCGTCCTGGGCGAGGCGCAGCATCCGCTGCAACCGCTCGCTCAGCCCCTCCAGCGTGGTGGGGGGCATCGACAGCCGGTCGATCTGGTTGCGCAGGTCCGCCATCTCGGAGCGCGCGGCCTCCAGCTGGCGGGCCAGGTCGCTGGTCTGCGACATGGCCGCGTCGCGGTCGGCGGCGAGCAGGCGCAGGTCGGAATCGAGGCGCTCCAGGTGTTCCTCGACCTGCCCGCGGTCGTACCCGCGTTTGACGATGTCGAAGCCGGAGCCGAGGGGAACGAGGTCACGGTCGTCGGCGAGGCCCATGCCGCCAACGCTACCCGCTCCGGGTGTCCCACCGGCACTCGAAGGCCGCACAGCGGGACGATCTTCCTTGCCAGGACAGGATCATGGAGCCGGGGGCGCGCGGCGCGGGCGTCCGTTCGGGGGCGCTCCGAACGGGTCGGGAACGCCCCCGGCGGCGCGGGCGCCCGCGCCGCGCGAAGATCAGGGCGCGGCGGGCTCGACCAGCTCGACCAGCACGCCGCCCGCGTCCTTGGGGTGCACGAAGTTCACCCGGCTGCCGCCCGTGCCGCGCTTGGCGCTCGCGTACAGCACCCGCAGCCCGGCCCCGCGCAGCCGCTCGGCCGCCGCGTCCACATCGGACACCCGGTAGGCCAGCTGCTGGAGGCCGGGGCCCGAGCGGTCGAGGAACTTCGCGATGGTCGACTTCGGGCTGAGCGGGGCCAGGAGCTGCACCGCCGTGCCGCCGCCGCCGTCGCCGGGGGCGCGCAGCATGGCCTCGCGCACGCCCTGCTCCTCGTTGACCTCCTCGTGCGCGACGACGAGGCCGAAGGTCTCCCGGTGGAAGGCGATGGCCTCGTCCAGGTCGGGCACCGCGATGCCGACGTGGTCCACCGCCGTGATCAACCCGCTCAGCAGCTCCATGCCCGCGGAGCGTAGTGGCGCGCCCCCCGAGGGTCTTGTGCGCTGGCTCACACCCGTAGTCGCAGGCGGGGGCCGGTACCGTGGTGGCGCTGAGTTAACCAGTGTTCACTCGCGTGGAGGCCGTCGTGTCCCGTGGTTCCGTCATCGTCGCCGGCGCCCGCACCCCGATGGGGCGGCTGCTGGGTTCGCTCAAGGACTTCTCCGCCGCCCAGCTGGGCGGCGTCGCGATCAAGGCCGCGCTGGAGCGCGCGGGCGTCGCGCCCGAGCAGGTCCAGTACGTGATCATGGGCCAGGTGCTCACCGCGGGCGCGGGCCAGATCCCGGCCAGGCAGGCCGCGGTGAACGCGGGCATCCCGATGACCGTGCCCGCGCTGACGATCAACAAGGTGTGCCTGTCCGGCGTGGACGCCATCGCGCTCGCCGACCAGCTCATCCGCGCGGGCGAGTTCGACGTGGTCGTCGCGGGCGGCCAGGAGTCCAGGACCCAGGCCCCGCACCTGCTCAAGGACTCGCGCGGCGGGTTCAAGTACGGCGACACCGCCCTCGTCGACCACATGGCCCACGACGGGCTGTTCTGCGCGTTCGACCAGGTCGCGATGGGTGTGTCCACCGAGAAGCACAACGGCAGGCACGGGGTGACCCGCGCCGAGCAGGACGAGTTCTCCGCCCGCTCGCACCGGCTCGCCGCCCGCGCCGCCGAGGCCGGGCTGTTCGCCGAGGAGATCGCGCCCGTCGCCGTCCCGCAGCGCAAGGGCGACCCGGTGCTGGTCAGCGCCGACGAGGGCGTGCGCGCCGACACCACCGCCGAGACGCTCGCGCGGCTGCGGCCCGCGTTCGCGGCGGACGGCACCATCACGGCCGGGTCGGCCTCCCAGATCTCGGACGGCGCGGCGGCCGTCGTGGTCATGAGCAAGGACAAGGCCGAGGAGCTCGGGCTGGAGTGGCTGGCCGAGATCGGCGCGCACGGCGTGGTCGCCGGGCCCGACGCGAGCCTGCACGAGCAGCCGTCCAACGCGATCAAGGCGGCCTGCGCGAAGGAGGGCGTCGACCCCGCCGAACTGGACCTCGTGGAGATCAACGAGGCGTTCGCGGCGGTCGGGCTGGTGTCCACGCGCGAGCTGGGGATCAGCCCGGACAAGGTCAACGTCAACGGCGGGGCGATCGCGCTCGGCCACCCCATCGGCATGTCCGGGGCGCGGATCGCGCTGCACCTGGCGCTGGAGCTGCGCAGGCGCGGGGGCGGCGTGGGCGCGGCGGCGCTGTGCGGCGGCGGCGGGCAGGGCGACGCGCTGATCGTGCGGGTGCCGAAGAAGGGCTGAGCGGCGCGCGGCGGGGGTGTCCACCCGGACGTCCCCGCCGCGTGGCGGTGGTCACGGCCCGTGCGCGCGGGTGCGGGGAATGCTTCGGACTCCCGGCGGGACCGGTGCGGTTTCTGGGAGGCTGGCGGGCAGCAGACCCCCAGGAGGAACCCCGTGCACCCCGTGGTCATCGACGTCGGCACCAGGGACACCCGCAAGGCGCTCGTCGGGGGCGTCGTCGCGCTCGTGCTGGGCGTGCTGGCGCTGGTCGGCGCGGTGTCGGCGTACCGGGACGGCGAGTTCGGCGGGGGCACGATCGCGCTGGTCATCGGCGTGGTCCTCACCGGCATCGGACTGCTGCCGATCATCACGTGGAAGAAGCTCAGCCGTCCGCGCAAGCTCGTCTTCGAGGCGCCGGGCGTGCGCTGGGACGACCCGCGGGGCGCGTCCTGGGCGGTCGGCTGGGGCGAGCTGGGCGCGGTGTCGGTCTCCCGCACCAAGGAGCCGATCGTGTCCCCGTCCAACCTCGTGCGCCGGACCATGGTGCGGCTCGACCTGTTCCCCGCCGACCCGGCCGGGTTCGCGGCCGGGCACCCTCAGCTGGCGCGGCTCGCGCTGCAGGACGGGCGGTACCGGCTGCCGCTGGGCGACTCGGCCGGGCTGATCCCGGTCATGGACGGCGCGCTGCGCCAGGCGGCGGGGCCGCGCTACCGGGGTGTGGTCGACGAGGGGTTCTCGGTCGGCCTGACCTGAGCCCGAGACCCGAGCCCGGTCCCGAGGAGCCCCACCCGCCGGTCCGCCCGGTTCAGCCGGTCCGGCCAGTACAGCCAGTACAGCCAGTCCAGGAGGGAGCACCGTGCACCCGGTGGTCATCGACGTCGCAGGCCCGTCCACCCGCAAGGCGCTGATCGGCTCGGCCGTCGCGCTCGTGCTCGGCGTGCTCGGGCTGGTCGCCTTCTCCTCGACCGGCGGGCTCGCCCTGCTGGTCCTCGGGACCGCGCTCGTCGTGCTCGGCCTGCTGCCGCTGCTCTCCTGGAAGAAGCTCAGCCGCCCGCGCAAGCTCGTCGTGGAGGCGCAGGGCGTGCGCTGGGACGACCCGCAGGGCGCGCCGTGGGCGGTCGCCTGGGGCGAGCTGGGCGCGGTGGCGGTGTCCCGGTCGGTGGACGGCGGGATGGCGCGCAAGAGCGCGCCCAGGACGTTCCTGCGGCTGGACCTGTTCCCCGGCGACCCCGGCTTCGCCGCGCGGCACCCGGAGATGGCGCACCTGCTGCGCCGCGAGGACGGCCGCTACCGGCTGCCGGTCGCGGACAGCTTCGCGGCGCTGCCGGTGCTGGACGGCGCGCTGCGCCAGGCCGCCGGGCCGCGCTACCGGGGCGTGGTCGACGAGCAGATCACCATCGGGCTCACCTGAGCCCAGGGGCCGCCGCCCGCGCGGCCAGGTGCGCCTCGTGCTGCGCGAGCGCCTTCGGCCACAGCACGTCCAGCTCCGCCACGTCGAGGACCAGCCCGAACACGTCGGCCAGCGCCGCCGCCCAGTCCCCGCGCGACTCCAGCACCAGGGTCCGGTCACCCCCGGCCGCGCGCCTGGTCAGGGTCAGCGCCCGCAGCAGGTCGATCCCGGTCGCGTCCACCCGCTGCGCGGTGAACGCCCGGACGAACGGCGAGTCCGGGGACGTCGACAGGTGGTGGTGCCGGGCCGCGAACGTCCCGGTGGTCGTCGGCTCGGACTCGACGTCCACGGCGTGGAAGCTGCCCCTCGGGTCGTGCGTGAACCGCCAGCCCGGCACCAGCGGAGACTCGGCCAGCCCGAACGCGAGCACCTCCTGCCGGTGCTCGCCCGCGCGCAGCGGCAGCGGGTCGCGCAGGCCGTCGCCGAGGCCGGCGTCCACCAGCCAGCGGCCGTCCGGGCTGCTCGTGGACGGCAGCCCGGACACGATCAGCGCCAGGTGCGAGCGGTTCAGCTCCGGCGGCTCCCCGGCGCGCCCCTGGACGTGCCCGGCGTGCTCGCTCACCCGGTAGCCCAGCCCCCGCAGCAGTGCGGACAGCGCCCCGTTCAGGTGGAAGCAGTACCCGCCGCGCCCCCGGTCCACGATCCTGGCCGCCGTCTCCGCCGGGTCCACCGAGGTCGGGCGGCCCAGCTGGATCTCCGAGTTCTCGTACGGCACCCGCGCCACGAACGCCCGGTGCAGTCGGCGCAGCGCGTCCGCGCTCGGCGGCTCGGCCACCACGCGCAGTCGCCGCAGCAGCCCCGCGACGTCGACCAGCTCCATTCGCTATCCCCCAATCAGGTGAAACATCGGGTTGAGACGACGACAGGGGGTCTTATGCCCCTAGGCAGCTCCGCCCTCCGTGCCCGAACTTAGACACCCGGCACGGGGGGCGTGGTCGATCCGGGGGATGGATAAGAGGGTGCGATGCTGGACTCGGCTGGGTTGGAGGTGCTCCCGCACGAGGAGTGCATGCGGCTGCTCGCCACCCAGGGCCTCGGCAGGCTGGTGTACACCGCGAACGCCCTGCCCGTCGTCCACCCGGTGGTCTACGTCGTCGACCGGGGAGCGCTGCTGATGCGCGTCCCGAGGAGCAGCGCCGCGGCGGGGACCCGCGACAGCATCGTGGCGTTCGAGGTCGACCAGATCGCCGACGACCTGACGTCGGGCTGGTCCGTGCTGGTCATCGGGCACGTCACCGAGGTGGTGGACGACGACGCCCTGGAGCGGGCCCGCGCGCTGGAGCTGCCCAGCAGGGGCATCGAGGGCGGTGACCACTACCTGAGCATGGTCGTCGAGCTCATGACGGGTCGTCGCATTCCAGCGCCGTGACCGATAACCTCGACCCGGTGGGGGACCCGAACGCGACGCGATTAGAAGCGCTGGTCGGTCTGCTGACCGAGCGCTCCGCCGAGGTGGTCGACTCCCAGGAGCGGATGCGCAGGCTGCTGGGCGCGGTCGTGTCGCTGGCCAGCGACCTGTCGCTGCCCGACGTGCTGCGCAGGCTGGTCGAGTCCTCGTGCGACCTCGCGGGCGCCCGCTACGGCGCGCTCGCCGTCGTCGGACCGGACCGGAAGCTGCTGGAGTTCACCGTCGGCGAGGACGGCGCCGCGCGGCAGGGGGGCGCGCCCACCTCGTTCGACCCCGGCGACCCGGCGTTCCTCGGCGTGCCCGTGCGGGTGCGCGGCGAGGTGTTCGGCAACCTCTACCTGACCGACAAGATCGGCGGTGGCGGGTTCACCGAGCCCGACCGCGAGGTCGTCGAGGCCGTGGCCGCGGCGGCGGGCATCACGATCCAGAACGCCCGGCTGTACGAGGAGTCCCGGCAGCGCGAGGTGTGGCTGCGCGCGTCCAACGAGGTCACCAACGCGCTGCTCACCGGCACCCCGGACCGCGACGCGCTGCGGCTGGTCGCGGTGCGCGCCCGGCTCGCCGCCGACGCCGTCAGCGCCGCCATGGCCATGCCCGACGCGGACGGCGAGCTGCACGTGCGGGTGGAGGACGGCGCGCTGCGCGGGTTCACCGTGTCCCGCGAGGGCAGCGCGAGCCGCGAGGTGTTCACCACCGGCAGGCCCAAGGTGCTGGACGAGCTGCCCGGCCACGCCGGGCGCGCGGGCCCCGTGGTGATCGTGCCGCTCGCGGCGGGCGACCGGGTGCTCGGCGTGCTGCTCGTGGTCAGGGGGCCGGAGCGCAGCACGTTCGACCGGGGCGACGTGGCGCTCGTGGAGTCGTTCGCCCGGCAGGCGGCGCTGATCCTGGAGTTCACCAAGGCGCAGGGCGCCGGGCGGCGCAGCGGGGTGCGGGAGGCCCGCGCCCGCATCGCCCGCGCCCGGCACGACCTGGTGGTGCAGCGGCTGTTCGGGCTGGGACTGGGCCTGCAGGGGTTGAACGGGCTGATCGAGCAGCCGGTGGTCGCGGAGCGGCTGGGGGAGTTCGTCAGCGAGGTCGACCAGACCATCAGGGAGATCCGGCGCACGATCTTCTCGCTCCAGGAGCCGTCCGGGGTGTCCAGCCTGCGCTCGCAGGTGCTGGCGGCGGTGCAGGAGTCGGTGCGGATGCTCGGGTTCGAGCCGGAGCTGGTGGTGGAGGGCGCGATCGACTCGCTGGTCCCGGACGAGGTCCGACCGGACCTGCTGGCGACGTTGCGGGAGGCGCTGGCGAACGCGGCCAGGCACTCCGGGGCCAGGCGGGTGGGGGTCCGGCTCTCCGTGGACGGCGCGGCGACCGCGGTGCGGCTGGTGGTGTCCGACGACGGCAAGGGCCTGCCGGGCGCCGGGGGGCGGCACATCGGCGGCCTGGTGAACATGCGGGCGCGCGCCGAGCGGTGGGACGGGGTGTGCGAGGTGGAGAGCGAGGAGGGGATGGGGGTGGTGATCCGGTGGTCGGTTCCGCTGGTGGCCGCCTAGCCCTCGAGGTGCGGACGACGTGGGGAGTGCTCGCGGGATGACCATCTCGGTGCTGCTGGTGGACGATCACGAGATCGTCAGGCGCGGGTTGTTGCAGCTGTTGCAGGTGGAGCCGGACATCTCGGTCGTCGGCGAGGCCGGGACGGCGGCGGACGCGGTCGCCGCGGCGGCGGAGCTGAAGCCGGACGTGGCCGTGATCGACGTGCGACTGCCCGACGGTTCGGGGGTGGGGGTGTGCCGGGACATCAGGTCCGGGAACCAGCCGCCGCCCGCCTGCCTGATGCTGACGTCGTACGACGACGACGAGGCGCTGTTCGGGGCGATCATGGCCGGGGCGGCCGGGTACATGCTCAAGCAGGTGTCGGGGAACGACCTGGTGTCGGCGATCCGGACGCTCGCGTCGGGCGGCTCGCTGCTGCACGCCGGGGTGACCGCGACGGTGCTGCAACGCCTGCGGGGCGGACCGGTGGAGGACCCCCGGTACGCGTCGCTGAGCCCGCAGGAGCGGCGCATCCTGGACCTGATCGCGGAGGGGCTGACCAACCGGCAGATCGCGGGCAGGCTGTTCCTCGCGGAGAAGACGGTCAAGAACTACGTGTCGTCGCTGCTGCACAAGCTGGGTTTCGACCGGAGGACGGAAGCCGGGGTCTACGCGGCCAAGCGGAGGCAGGCGGGCGGGTACCAGCACTACTAGGGGCTTGTCCTGGGTTTGCACGGACCACCGCACTGCCTGCGGCCACCGGTGCTCGCCGAGGACTCCGGGGGCTGTGTGCGAGCGAGGCGAGCCACAGCCCCCCAATCCCGCGGCCCACTTTACCCGTTTGCCGGGGGGGGGCCCGGGCCACCGGGGAAGAGGGACCCGGG
>NZ_JBQGCX010000285.1:0-2453 GCF_052038725.1 Actinosynnema sp. | reverse complement strand
TCATTGCGGTTGGGGAACACCCGGTCCCATTCCGAACCCGGTAGTTAAGCCTTCCAGCGCCGATGGTACTGCACTCGTGAGGGTGTGGGAGAGTAGGACGCCGCCGAACATTCTTTCCCTGTGGGGCGCACGGTTTTCCGTGCGCCCCACAGGGCTTTTCTGCGTTCTAGACGTAGGTCAGGACGAGGAGCACGAGCGACGCGGCCACGATGCCCGCGAACAGCACGGGCGCCCACACCAGCTCGTCGACCGGCGGACGCCCGCCCCGGTACCTCGGTCTGCTGCGCTGCTGCCACCTGATCACGCGCTTCTCCCCTCGTCGTGCGGGGCCTCCCCGCCCGTGCCGCACCACGTCCCACGGTAGGCAACGACCGTGCCGGGAACCCGCGGGTCACCCGCTCGCTGCGGCGCTTCGCCTGGTCAGCGGCGCGGGGTCGTTGTCGGGGTGGCGCCTGGGGGAGGGGGTGCGGCCGAGCGCGTGAACGGGCCCGGCCGCACGTCCGCCGTCAGCGGCTCTGCAGCGCGTCCACGGCGACCGCCTGGGCGATCACCATGCGGTGGTCGGCGGCCGGGTCGTTGATGGTGATCAGGTAGTGGTCGCGCAGCCAGGTCTTCTTGTCCACGCTGAAGACCGGCGCGCCGTTCTCCCTGGTGAAGTCGAAGTGGTAGCGCATGAAGAACGGCAGGTTGTTGATGAACGGGATGAAGCCCCACACCCTGCGGAGCACGGCGAGCCCCTGGCTGCGCTCCTTGCCGACCGCGGGGGCCGCGCCGTGCTGCTCGAAGTGCCAGGTGGAGTTCACCAGCGACTTGCGGAAGTCCTTGCGGAACAGCCCGATCGACTGACCGCCCGCGACCACCACGTCGTAGGCGCTGCCCAGGTCGATGACCTTGCGCGCCTTGAACTCGGCCAGCACCGACTGCTTGGTGCTGTCGGTGTAGATCGTCACGCGCTCCTTGAACGCCAGGCGCTTCTGCTCGACGAACGCGATCAACCGGCCCGGCTGGCCCTGGCCGTCGTCGGCGAAGATCTCGTACCGGTTCACCATCATGGTGATCTTCTGGTGCATGTGCAGCAGGGCCGGGGGCTGGGGGTGCATCGGGTCCTCATCACTCGCAGTGGCGGATGTGGCGCCCGCACGGTCACTCGACCGGGCGAAGGTCACCGGTGGGGAAGCGGCGCTCGTTGCGCTCGATCTTCGCGAAGGCCGCGTCGACCAGGTCGACGTCGAGCTTGTCGGCCAGCCGCACCAGGTAGTGGACCACATCGGCCAGCTCGTCACGCACGTTCCAGGCCAACTCGGGGTCCTGCATCGCGGCGGCGGCCTGCTCGGGCGTGAGCCACTGGAACAGGTCGGTCAGCTCCCCCACCTCGCCGGACAGGGCCATGACCAGGTTCTTCGGCGTGTGGTAGGTGTCCCAGTCGCGGGCGGCGGCGAAGTCGCGCAGGGCCTGCTTCAGGTCGGCCAGGGACTTGTCACCGGGGCGCCCGGCCTTGGTCTCGCTCTCGCTCATGCGAGTGGGGTACCACAGCCTGCTCAGGTGGCGGCGAGCAGCTCCGCGACCGCGCTGACCAAGCGCGGGTGGTCCGCGGGCGCGAGCGTGGCCCACTGCCGCCCGTCGGGCGAGGGCTTCCGGGTGAACTGCCAGCGACCGCGGGCGGTGTCGTAGAAGTTGATCGCGTACGGCCCGCGGCGGCGGCCGGTGCGGCCGGTGCGGCTGGAGGCGCCGAACTGGCCGGTCCGCTGCACGTCCCCGAGCACCTCGCGGACCTGCCGGGCGTCCTGGTGCCCCAACCCGGCCTCGTGCAGCAGGCGCTCCAGGCGGGCGGGCGAGTCGTTGGACCGCTCGACCGCGGCGTCCAGCTCGGTGGCGAGCAGCGAGATCGAGCGGGCGCGCGGGGCCGGGTGCGGGGGGAGCAGGGCGACGACCGCGTCGGCGAGGCAGTGGTGGGCGACGTCGGTGACGGTGATCCGGTCGGAGGTCAGGACGGCGAGCAGCCCGTGCCCGCGCCGGGTAGCCGCGAGCGCCCGCACGCGGGGGCCGCCGTCGAGCCGCAGGCGGGCGTCGACCTCGCGCTCGGGCGCGGCGAGCAGCTGGAGCCTGCCCGCGACGGAGGGGCTGAGCTCGCTGCCACCCGCGAGGTCCCGGCGCTCGAGGGCGCGCCAGGCCTCGACGTGGAGGGCGCGGCGCTCGTCGTGCGTGGCGCCGTGGGAGGGGAAGGACAGGATGGTGGGGAGCTCGCCGAGGCCGAGGCGCTCCCAGCAGAGCTCCAGCTCCACCTTGGAGAGGACGAATCTCACTGGCGGTCGTCTCCGATCACCGGGGGGCTGACCTTGGGGATGCTGTCGGCGCCCCAGACGTCGCGGAGTTCCTCGAGGTAGGCGGCGGACTTGTGGTGCTGGTCGTGCTCACCCGCCCTGCCGTTCGGGGGGAGGGCGGCCATCCCGGAC
>NZ_JBQGCX010000284.1:0-9293 GCF_052038725.1 Actinosynnema sp. | reverse complement strand
CGCCGCAGCAGCCGCCCACCGGTCGGGACGCGGCCCGGTGATCACCCCACCGGCCGATCGGGTCCCCCGGACGGCCGAGCCGGGCCGCGCCGCGCGGTGAGCTACTTCACACACGACAACGCCCCCGGCCGGAGCCAGGGGCGAAGGGTGGAGCGGGGTCGGGGTGAGGTCAGCCGGACAGCTCGCGCAGTCCGGACGCGAGCCCCGCCAGGTGGTCGGTCGCCTCGTCGAGCACGGCCCTCGGGTTGGCCGCCGCGCTCTCCGCGAGCACGTTGCCCGCCGCGCCGACCAGCCCGCAGTAGCCGTCGACGCCCTCGTCCAGCTGGACCCGCAGCTTGCGCACGCCCTCCACCAGCGGCGCGCGCTGGAGCGGAGGGGCCGTGTCGCGGGCCCGCTCGACCGCCTGGAGCTGCTGCGAGACCGCCCGGATGGCCGAGGCCGCCTCCCGGCCCGTCGCGCGAGCCTGCTCGACGGACTCGGTCGGCACCGAGGTGATCCGGCTGGAGTCGAGCTGCACCAGCAGCTCCGCCAGGGCGTCCTCGGCCTCGGCGAGCCGCTCCATCGGGTACCGGGCCGCCGACGCCTTCGCGGGCAGCGGGGGCCTCGGCGGCGGGGCGGTGTTCGCCAGCTCGGTCCGCTCGGCGTCGATGGCGCGCATCTTCACCCCGGACCGGACGGCCAGCACCGCGCCGCCCGTGGCGCCCAGCGCGCCGACGACCCCGGCCGCGACCGGCACGGCGCCGACCACGGCCAGCACGCCGAGCACGGAGAACACCGCGAGGATGATCGCCCAGACGGTGAGCGCCCGGCTGGATCGGCGGTAGCGCCGGTCCAGACGGGCCCTCGGGTCGTTCCACGCGGTGAAGCGCCGCTTCACCTGGTCCGCGACCTGCCCCTGCTGCGCGTTGAAGAGCTCGACCAGCTCACCCGGAACGAGCTTGCGGTTGGCGGGAAGCATCGCGGATCACCCCATCAGCTCTGGGCGGGCGGGTTCTGCGGGAGCTGCTGCGTGGCCTGCTGCGGCTGGGACTGCGCCTGCTGCACCCGCTGCTGGATCTCCTGCTGGATGTTGGCGGCGGCGGAGTTGGGCTTCGCGGTGATCTCGCCCGCCGTCGCGCCACCGCCCATGGAGGCGCGGATCTGGTCGAGGCGCGAGATGCCCGCCATCTGCGTGGTGGAGCGCTGCACCTCCATCATGCGGCCCTGCACCGAGTTCTGCGCCAGCTCCGCGGAGCCGAGGGCGGTGGTGTACCGCTTCTCGATCTTGTCGCGGACCTCGTCCAGGGACGGGGTGCTGCTGGGCGCGGCGAGCTCGGTCATCTGCCGCAGCGAGTGCGAGACCTGCTCCTGCATCTTGGCCTGCTCCAGCTGGCTGAGCAGCTTGGTGCGCTCGGCGAGCTTGCCCTGCAGGACCGACGCGTTGTTCTCGACGGCCTGCTTCGCCTGGGTCGCGGCCTGCAGCGACTGGTCGTGCAGCGTCTTCAGGTCCTCGATGCCCTGCTCGGCGGTGACCAGCTGGGTCGCGAACCCGGCGGCGGCCTCCTCGAACTGGGCGGCGCGCTGCTCGTCGCCCTTGGCGCGGGCCTCGTCGGACAGCACGAGCGCCTGGCGCGCGGAGGCCTGGAGCTTCTCGACCTCACCGAGCTGCCGGTTGAGCTTCATCTCCAGCTGCCGCTGGTTGCCGATCACCGCTGCGGCCTGCTGGGAGAGCGCCTGGTGCTGCCGCTGCGCCTCCTCGATGGCCTGCTGGATCTGCACCTTCGGGTCGGCGTGCTCGTCGATCTTCGACGAAAAAGCCGCCATGAAGTACTTCCATGCCTTCACGAAAGGGTTGGCCATCTCCTACGCCTGCCTTCTCCGCACTTTCCTGGCTCGCGCTCGTGATTGGCAACGACCCGGTGCCGGTGTTGGTTCCATCGTGTCAGTTGTGCAGCCGCGCTTCCACCGACCCGGCGGAATATCCGGGATCACCCCGAGTACCCCCGAGAGGCGAGTCGGACGGCACGGCCATCCTGCCTGGCAGCCGCCCCCAGCGTTGCAGGTACCCCGCAAGCGGTTGTCAACTCGTTGCACGCCAACGCGCCGAACCGGCGTTCCGGTTCGGCGCTGGCGGTGGAGCACGGGTATCAGGCGGCCACCACGGAACCGCGCGGCTTGCTGATCGCGGTCGGCAGCCGGTGCGTGAGGACGGGTTGCAGCCTCAGGTCGGACAGGTCGTTGCCGACCACCGCGGGCACCAGGGTGCCCGCCTCGAGCCCGGCGCGAGCGGCCTCGCGCTCCGCCAGCGCGGCGGACTTCGCCACCTTGTCGACGGCGCCGATGTCGGCGGCGACCAGGTGCAGCAGTTCGGACAGGGGCAGTTCGAGCGCGTCGCAGATCGCGGCGAGCAGCTCGCTCGACGCCTCCTTGCGCCCCCGCTCGACCTCGGACAGGTACCCGAGGCTCACGCGCGCGGTCCTGGAGACCTCGCGCAGCGTGCGGCGTTGTGTGGTGCGGGCATGGCGGAGCCGATCACCGATCGCCTCGCGCAGCAGCACGGTCATCGCGCGCCTCCTTCCGGCCGGCCGTGCCACCACGTTACCGATCCACCCCGACGGCGGGCAGTGACTTCCTGGCACGTCCTCCAACAGCGAACGGGTGAATACCCCGCGAAGTTCCCGTTCAAGCGGGACCGCGCGCGGGGAATCATCCAGCTCAGCTCACCCAGCTCACCCTACCGGGACGAGCAGCCGCGCACGCAGCAATTCCAGGGCGGTGATCACCGACGCGACCCGAACCCGGTGACGATCACCACTGAGGGTGACCGAGGACACTTCCACCGAGGGTCCCCCTACGGGTGAGACCCCGGCGACCCCGATGTGCACGACACCGGGTGGCAACCCGTCCTGCGGGCCGGGGCCCGCCACCCCGGTGAGCCCGAGGCCCCAGGTGGCCCCGCAGCGGTCGCGGGCGCCGGTGGCGAGCTGGGCCGCCACGTCGGGGTGAACCGCGCCGTGCTCGGCGAGCAGCTCGGCGGACACCCCGGCGAGCGAGTGCTTGAGCTCGGTGGCGTAGACGATCAGGCCGCCGCGCAGGACCGCGCTCGCGCCCGGCACGCCCGCCAGCAGCGCGCCGACCGCGCCCGCCGTGAGCGACTCGGCCGTCGCGACCGTCTCGCCCCTGGCGCGCAGCAGGCCGACGACCTCGACCGCCAGCGGGTCCGGGACGCCCTCGGCGAGGACGCGCCCGGTCGAAACCGCACCGCTGCGGCTTCCCGCAGCGGCGTCCCCCTCGGGGGTGGGGTCCGCCCCGGTGGCGTCCCCCGCCACCCCGGCGCTCACGCCCCGGCCACCGCGCGCTTGCCGCGCGCCCGCAGCCGCACCGCGCGCACCACGTAGTCCACGCCCGTGACGACGGTCAGCAGCACCGCGAGGCCCATGGTCGCCTGGGCGACCAGCTGGCCCCAGCCGGGCAGCGGCAGCACGTAGAAGCCGATGGCGAAGATCTGCACCAGGGTCTTGGCCTTGCCGCCCCGGCTGGCCGGGATCACCCCGTGGCGGATCACCCAGAAGCGCAGCAGGGTCACCCCGATCTCGCGGACCGCGATCACCACCGTCACCCACCAGGCGAGGTCCCCGAGGATGCTCAGGCCCACCAAGGCGGCCCCGGTGAGCGCCTTGTCCGCGATCGGGTCGGCGATCTTGCCGAAGTCGGTGATCAGCCCGTACTTGCGGGCCAGGTTGCCGTCGACGTGATCGGTCACCGAGGCCACCACGAACACCGCGAAGGCGGCGAGTCGCCACTGCGTGTCGTGACCGCTGCCCGCGAACAGCGCGAGCAGGAACACCGGCACGAGCACCAGACGGGACATCGTCAGCACGTTGGCGATGTTCAGCACCGGCACGCGCGCGGGCTCGGTCACCTCGGCAGCACCTCGATCGCGGTGACGACCAGGTCGACGCCCTCGGCGGCGTCCACCCGGCAGCGGACCAGGTCGCCGACGCTGAGCCCGTCGGCGTTGGTGATGACGCACTCGCCGTCGACCTCGGGGGCCTGGTGGGCGGCGCGACCGGTGCAGTCGGTCTCGTCGTCCTCCTCGTGCTCGACCAGCACGACGACCTCCTCGCCGACGCGGTCCTCGGCGCGCTGCGCGGTCAGCTCCTCGACCAGCGCGGAGATCCGGGCCACCCGCTCGGCGACGGTGTCGGCGTCGTGCTTGTCGGCCAGGCCCTCGGCCTCGGTGCCGTCCTCGTCGGAGTAGCCGAAGATGCCGACCGCGTCGAGCCGCGCCTCGGTGAGGAAGCGCTCCAGCTCGGCGACGTCGGCCTCGGTCTCGCCGGGGAAGCCGACGATGAAGTTGCTGCGGATGCCCGCCCGCGGGGCCAGCTCGCGGATCTGCCTCACCAGCGCGAGGAACGACTCGGTGGAGCCGAACCGGCGCATCCGGCGCAGCACGGCCTCGCTGGAGTGCTGGAAGGACATGTCGAAGTAGTCGGCCACGCCCGGCGTGGTCGCGATGGCCTTGACCAGCGACGGCTTGGTCTCGGCGGGCTGGAGGTAGGACACCCGCACCCGGTCCACGCCCTCGATCGCGGCGAGCCTGGGCAGCAGCTGCTCCAGCGCGCCCAGCTCGCGGGGCAGGTCCTTGGCGTAGGAGGTGGAGTTCTCGCTGACCAGGAACAGCTCGCGCACGCCCTGCTCGGCCAGCCACATGGCCTCGGCGACGATCTCGTCGGGGTGGCGGGAGACGAAGGCGCCCCGGAAGGACGGGATCGCGCAGAACGAGCAGCGGCGGTCGCAGCCGGAGGCGATCTTCAGCGGGGCGACCGGGGCGTCGTCCAGGCGGGTGCGCAGCACGCGCGGGCCCCAGCCGTGGCCCGGCACCTGGACCTCCTGCGCCTTCTCCTGGCGCTTGACCGGCGTGATCGGCAGCAGCGTGCGCCGGTCGACCGGCTTGTGCGACTCCAGGGCCTTGCCCGCGAGCACGTCGTCGAGCCGGTCGGCCAGGTCGCCGTAGTGGTCGAAGCCGAGCACCGCGTTGGCCTCGGGCAGGCTCTCGGCCAGCTCCGCGCCGTACCGCTCGGCCATGCAGCCGACCGCGACGACCTTCGCGCCGGAGTCGGAGGCGGCGAGCAGGGTGTCGACCGAGTCCTTCTTGGCGGACTCGACGAAGCCGCAGGTGTTGACGACGACGACGTCGGCCTCGTCGTCCACCAGCTGCCACCCGCCCGCGGTCAGCCTGCCCGCTAGCTCCTCGGAGTCGACTTCGTTGCGGGCGCACCCGAGGGTCAGCATGGCGACGCGCTTGGACGTGGTGGGGGAAGGCACGGTGCTCAGGGTAACCGGCCACGGGAGCGGGCCATGACCTGCTGGCCCCGCGCGCCCCGCTCGGCCCCGCGCCCGGCCGGGGGTCGGGAGCGGGGGCCGGGACGCCGAGGCGGGTGGTGACGGCGCGTTCCGACGCTCACCGCACAGAGGTTCGCCCGAAGAGGTTAAGCGCGCTACGACGACCACGCCGGGTCCGCGCCGCGCGCCCCCAGGTCCCAGCGGGTGAGCACCGCGTGCCCGCGACCGCCGCCGAAGGACTACTTTCTTGCACCGTGAACGACCCGATCAACGTGCGGCGGGCCAGGACCGGCGACGTGCGCGCGATGAAGGCCCTCATCGACCAGTACGCGGGCAAGGTGCTGCTGTCCAAGCCGCTGGTCACGCTGTTCGAGGACATCCAGGAGTTCTGGGTGGCCGAGGAGGGCGGCGTGGTGCTGGGCTGCGGCGCGCTGCACGTGCTGTGGGAGGACCTGGCCGAGATCCGCACGGTCGCGGTCTCCCCCGCCGCCGTGGGGCGCGGCATCGGCCACCGGGTGGTGACCAGGCTGCTGGACACCGCGCGCGAGCTCCAGCTGGCGCGGGTGTTCGTGCTCACCTTCGAGACCTCGTTCTTCGGCAGGCACGGGTTCGTGGAGATCGAGGGCACGCCGGTGTCGCCCGAGGTCTACGAGGAGATCATGCGGTCGGCCGACGAGGGCGTCGCGGAGTTCCTGGACCTGTCGTACGTCAAGCCGAACACCCTGGGCAACACCCGGATGCTGGTGCACCTGTAGCCGTCGGGCGCTGGCGGTCGGGCAGCCGGGACGTGACCCGGTCCACCTGGATTCCACCGAAAACTGTTCGAGTTGCAACTAGCACAGTCTTGACTCCACTAGTGCGTCCGCCGAGGATGTCCGGGTGGAGCAGTTGACCGTGGACGAGCTGGCGGTGCGGGTCGGCCTGCCCGGCAGCACCATCCGGATGTACCAGACCAAGGGCGTGCTGCACCCCCCGCGCAAGACGGGGCGCGTCGCCCACTACGACGACACGCACATCGAGCGGCTGACCCTGGTGCAGCGGCTCCAGTCGCGCGGCTTCTCGCTGCCCGCCATCGCCGAGCTGGTCGCGGCGCGGGCGCGCGGCGCCACGGTGGCCTCCGTGCTCGGCCTCGGCGACACCGAGGGCCCCGACGACTGGGTGCGCGTCCGGCTGCGCGACGCGGGCACGCTCATGCCGCTGGGCGACCTGCGGCCCGCGCTGCTGCGCCGCGCCGTCGAGGTCGGCCTGGTGCGCTGGCGGTTCGGCTGGCCGCACGTGCGCCGGTGGGCGCTGGAGTCCGGCACCCGCCTCGCGGACCTGGCGATCCCCAGCGACGAGGTGCTCGACCACTTCGCAGGCCTGCGCCGCTCCACCGACGCCATCGCCAGGGAGTTCGTCGAGCTGTTCGAGCGCAGGCTGTGGCCGACGCTGGAGGGCCCGGCCAACCAGGAGGACCAGCTCGACCGCATCCGCGAGCTGCTGGTCGAGCTGACCTACACGGCGGAGACGGTCGTGGTGGGCGCGCTGCGCGAGTCGGTGCGGGACGCGGCCGAGGAGTTCGCCCAGCGGCACGGCCTGGTGCCGTCCGGCGACTTCCGCCCGGCCTGGGCCGACGAGCCGGTGTCGATCGCGGAGAACCTGGTGCGCCGCCCCGGCGACGAGGGCGTCCCGGACGACCCGGAGATCACCCGGTTCCTGGCGGGCGAGGACGAGGACGACGACACCCGGCGCTGAGGCCGGGCGCGGGCCCGCCGCCCGGACACCGAGCGCGACCGGAGCAGCGCTCACCCCGCCGCACGGGTGACTTTCCCCGGTGGCGGGCCGGGCGCGGGGTAAGACGGGGAGCGGCACCCATCCGCCTCACCCCTGGAGCGCACCCGTGCCGACCAACCGGACGCACGCCGTCCTCACCCCGATGCTCGCCGTCCTCGCCCTGCTGCTGGGCCCGGTCGCCGCCACCGCCCAGGCGGACCCGAGGGCGGTCACCGACGACTACCTGTTCGGCCGCAGCCTGGCCGACTTCACCGCGCTGCGTGCCGCAGCCCGGCCCGGCGACGGCCTCGTCTGGGACTCCGACGGCTGCACGCTCGCCCCGGAGCACCCGCTCGGCTACAACTTCCAGCCGGCGTGCGAGCGGCACGACTTCGGCTACCGCAACTACGCGGGGCAGCGCCGGTTCTCCGAGGACGCCCGGCGCCGCCTGGACGAGCTGTTCCGCGCCGACCTGTACGGCCAGTGCGCAGGCAAGTGGGTGTGCAGGCGCACCGCCGACGCGTACTACCTGGCGGCGCGCCAGTTCGGGAAGCTCGTCGGCGGTCGGGAGACCATCGGCTGAGCCCCCCGGCTCACCCCTCGTCGGCCACGACCGCGGGCCCGCCGCCGTTGATCAGCTCCACGGCGGTGGCCAGCTCGTCCGGCTTGAGCAGCACGTCGCGGGCCTTCGAGCCCTCGGTCGGGCCGACGATGCCCCTGGTCTCCAGCAGGTCCATGAGCCTGCCCGCCTTGGCGAACCCGACCCGCAGCTTGCGCTGGAGCATGGACGTCGACCCGAACTGCGAGGTCACGATCAGCTCGGCGGCCTGGAGCAGCAGGTCGAGGTCGTCGCCGATGTCGGCGTCGATCTCCTTCTTCTCCGCCTTGCCCGAGCTGGTGACGCCGTCGGTGTACTCCGGCTGCGCCTGCCGCTTGGTGAACTCGACGATCTCGGAGATCTCCTCGTCGCCGACGAACGCGCCCTGGATGCGGCGGGGCTTGCCCGCGCCCATCGGCAGGAACAGCCCGTCGCCCATGCCGATGAGCTTCTCGGCGCCGGGCTGGTCGAGGATGACCCGCGAGTCGGTGAGCGAGGAGGTGGCGAACGCGAGCCGCGACGGCACGTTCGTCTTGATCAGGCCGGTGACCACGTCCACCGAGGGCCGCTGGGTGGCCAGCACCAGGTGGATGCCCGCCGCGCGGGCCTTCTGGGTGATCCGGACGATCGCGTCCTCGACGTCGCGCGGCGCGGTCATCATCAGGTCGGCCAGCTCGTCGACGATCGCCATGATGTACGGGTACGGCTGGTACTCGCGCTCGCTGCCGGGCGGCGCGGTGATCTGCCCGGTGCGCACCTTGCGGTTGAAGTCGTCGATGTGCCGCACCCGGTTGACCTGCATGTCCTGGTAGCGCTGCTCCATCTCCTCCACCAGCCAGGCCAGCGCGGCGGCGGCCTTCTTCGGCTGGGTGATGATGGGCGTGATCAGGTGCGGGATGCCCTCGTACGGGGTCAGCTCGACCATCTTCGGGTCGATCAGGATCATCCTGACCTCCTGCGGCGTGGCCCTGGCCAGCAGCGAGACCAGCATCGAGTTGACGAAGCTGGACTTGCCGGAGCCGGTGGAGCCCGCGACCAGCAGGTGCGGCATCTTCGTCAGGTTCGCGGTGACGAAGTGGCCCTCGATGTCCTTGCCGAGGCCCACCACCATCGGGTGGTCGTCGTTGACGGCGGAGGACGCGCGCAGCACGTCGCCCAGGCGCACCATCTCGCGGTCGCTGTTGGGCACCTCGATGCCCACGGCGGACTTGCCGGGGATGGGCGCGAGCAGCCGCACGTTGTCGGTGGCGACGGCGTAGGCGATGTTCTTGGTCAGCGCGGTGATCTTCTCGACCTTCACGCCGGGGCCGAGCTCGACCTCGTAGCGCGTGACCGTCGGGCCCCGGGTGTAGCCGGTGACGGCCGCGTCGATGGAGAACTGCTCCAGCACGCCCGTGATGGCCTCGATCATGATGTCGTTGGCCTTGCTGCGCACCATCGGCGCGTCGCCGTCCTTGAGGATGGTCGGCGGCGGCAGCTGGTAGGGGCCCTCGACGGCGCGCACGGCGGCCAGGCTGGACGAGGGCAGGCCCTCGGCGGGCGCGTTGGCCTTCGGCTCGACCTTCGGCTTGCGCGGCTTGGGCGCCTGCGCGGCGGGCGGCGGCACGGGCTCGAACGG
>NZ_JBQGCX010000283.1:0-2649 GCF_052038725.1 Actinosynnema sp. | reverse complement strand
GAGACCGCGGCCTCGGCGGCCTGCTCCACGGTCAGCCCGAGCGCTTCCGCGACCGGGGCCATGGCCGCGCGCGCCGCGCCCACGTCGATGGTCAGCGCGCCCGCCGCGAAGTCCGCCGGGTCCAGGTAGCCGCACAGCACGTACGCGTCGGTCAGCGTCGGCTCGGCGCCACCGCGCCCGTAGCAGGCCGGCCCCGGACGGGCGCCCGCGCTGCGCGGCCCGACCTTGAGCACCCCGGCCCGGTCCACCCGCACCACCGACCCGCCGCCCGCGCCGATCGAGGACACCTCGACCGACGGGATGATCAGCGGGAACTCGCCGATGACGCTCTCGGTGGAGTACGGGACCTCCCCGCGCACCACCGCGCAGTCCACGCTCGTGCCGCCCATGTCCATGGTGACCACGTCGCGCAGCCCGGTGTCGGCGGCCAGCCGCACCACCCCGGCCACCCCGCTCGCCGGACCCGACAGCAGGGTCTCCACGGCCGCCCGCAGCACCTGGTCCGGCTCGTGGTCGATCGAGGCGACCCCGCCGTTGGAGCGGGTGATGTGCAGCGGGCACACCAGACCGGCCTCGCGCAGCGCCGTCGACAGGTGCGCCAGGTAGCCGCCGAGCGCCCGCCCGACGTGCGCGGCCAGCACCGCCACGGTGGCGCGCTCGAACTCCTTCTCCTCCGGCCACAGCAGCGCCGAGCAGGCCACCGGCAGGTCCGGGAACGCCTCGGCGATCGCCGCCGCCGCGCGCCGCTCGTGCTCGGGGTGCTTGTGCGAGTGCAGGAACGCGACCGCGACCGCCTCCACGCCGTCCGCGACCAGGTCCCGCACCGCCGCGACGACCTCCGCCGGGTCCAGCTCGCGCTCGACGGCGCCGTCCGCGCGGTGCCGCTGCCGGATCTCCCGCACGTCGCGCTGGTCCACCAGCGGTCGCGCGGGTTCGGCGAACATGTCGATCGGGTCGTCCAGGCGCAGCCTCCCGATCGCCAGCAGGTCAGGGAACCCGGCGGTGACCAGCAGGCCGACCCGCGCGCCGGAGCGCTGGAGCACGGTGTTGAGCGCGAACGTCTGGCCGTGCGAGAAGTGCTCGACCTGCGCGGGCGAGACCCCGGCGCGCTCCAGCACGCCGAGCACGCCCGCCACGACGGCCCGCGCAGGCTGCGCCGCGTCGGAGGGCACCTTGTCGGTGATCAGCTCGCCGGTGGCCGAGTCGGCGAGGACGACGTCGGTGAACGTGCCGCCGACGTCGACGCCGAGGCGGTAGCGGCGGGTGGGCTCGGTGGTCATGGCCGTCCTTCCCCGGAGGAGTTCCTGCTGCCCGCCAGGCCCGATCCCCGCACGCCCAGCGCCGCCAGCGCCGCGACCGCCAGCGAGGCGACGATCATCAGGCTGGACACCGCCGACGTCGTCGGGTCCTGGTTCTGCTCCAGCCGCAGGAAGATCGCGACCGGGAGGGTGGTGACGTCCGCGGGCATCAGGAACACCGAGGTGTCGACCTCGTCGAACGAGGTGAGGAACGCGAACACCGCCGAGATCACCAGCGAGGTGCGGATCTGCGGCAGGGTGACCCGGAAGAACGTGGCCACCGGCGAGGCGCCCAGGTCGCGGGCCGCCTCCTCCAGCGCCGGGTCCAGCCCCGCGAGCCCCGCGCCCACCAGCGACACCACAAAAGGCAGCAGCAGCAACGTGTGCGCGAACGCCACCCCGCCGACCGTGCCGTACGCGGAGGGCAGCAGCGAGGCGTAGAGCACGAAGAAGCTGAACCCGGTCACCACGCGCGGCAGGCTCAGCGGCGCGACGAACACCGTGCGCAGCAGGCCCGCGCCCGGCACGTCCAGCCGGGCGATGGCGTAGGCCGCCGGGACGCCCAGCAGCAGCGAGAGCGCGGTGGCGATCGCCGCCACCTGCAACGAGTACTGCACGCCGATCCGGAACGGCTCGTACGCCAGCGCGGTGCGCACCCACTCCAGCGTGAACCCGGACGGCACGCCGGTCAGCACGTGGTCGGTGCTGACCGAGGCCACCACCACGACCAGCAGCGGCAGCAGCACGAACACCGCGCACGCCAGCGTGAAAGCCCCGCGCAGCAAGGAGATCGGCCTCACGACGCCACCGCCCTCGACCGGCCGGGCGCGAGCCGGGTCAGCAGCGTGAACGCGGTCAGCACCACCAGGGTCAGCGCCAGCAGCACCACCGCCTGCACCGCCGCGAGCGGCCAGGCCAGCTGCTGGATGTTCTGGTAGATCGTCTGCGCCAGCACGGTGACCCGGCCGCCGCCCAGCAGCGCGGGCGTGGCGAACGCGCTGATGGTCAGCGCGAACACCAGCTGCGCGCCGCTCAGCACGCCGGGCAGCGTCAGCGGCAGCAGGACCTTCGTGAAGCGCCGCACCGGTCCCGCGCCCAGGTCCGCGGCGGCGGGCGCGAGGTCGGCCGGGACCGACCGCACCGACGCCAGGATCGCGAACAGCGCGAACGGCAGCTCCACGTGCACCAGCGCCACGATCACGCCCGGCTCGTGGTAGAGCCAGCCGTCGAACGCGTCGCCGAACACCCCGCCCGGCCGCAGCAGCATCGCCCAGCCGTAGCTGCGCACCACCACGCTCACCAGGATCGGCGAGAACACCACGAACAGCACCGCCGCCGCCTGCCACGGGCG
>NZ_JBQGCX010000282.1:0-5135 GCF_052038725.1 Actinosynnema sp. | reverse complement strand
GGATCGACTACGACGGCCGCAGGTTCTCGCCCGTCGCCGACGGCGCGCCCGAGGAGTCGCGGGTCGCCGTCTACCACCAGGAGGGCGACCTGTTCTGGGGCGAGTTCCTCGGCGGCAGGGCCAGGCGCGGCACGCTGACCGGGACCGTGCTGCCCGACGGCAGGCTCGACTTCGCCTACTGCATGGTCCTGGAGGACAACCGGGTCGTCTCCGGCCACTGCACCAGCACGCCCCAGGTGCTGGCCGACGGCAGGGTCCGGCTCAACGAGGTCTGGGAGCGCTTCGGCGCCCACGCGGACCGGGGCACCTCGGTGATCGAGGAGATCGCCCCGCGCGCCTAGCGCACGGCCGCCGCCGGGAAGCGCTGCCCGGCGGCGGCGCCGCACCACCGGAGCGCGGCCCAGCACCGAGCAGCGCACAGCACCGAGCAGCGCACAGCGCAGTGCGCCGAACGAGACGGGTGAGCACCGAGACATGACCACGGCACAGTCCGCCACCGACCCGGCCACGACCGACCCGACCGCCGCCGACCCGACCGCCGCACCCGCCGGGGACGTCCCCCGCAAGGGCGGGGTCGTCACCTGGGCCTGCGCGCCGGGCTTCCCGCCCGCCGTGATCTTCCCGTTCACGCCCGCCGAGCGCATGGGCACCCGCAACATCCTGGAGTTCCAGGCCCTGATGTACCGGACGCTGTACTACTTCGGCAGCGACGGCACCCCGAACGTCGACTACCACCAGAGCATCGGCGAGGAGCCGGTGTGGAGCGAGGACGGCCGCACCGCGCGCGTGCGCGTCAAGCCGTGGAAGTGGTCCAACGGCGAGACCGTGTGCGCCGACAACGTCCTGTTCTGGGTGAACCTGATGAAGGTCAAGGGCCCCCGGTACGGCGAGTACGTCCCCGGCTACTTCCCGGACAACCTCACCGAGTACGGCAAGCTCGCCGACGACGAGGTGTTCTTCACCTTCGACAAGCCCTACTCCAAGCACTGGGTGCTGCACAACCAGCTCAGCACCATCACCCCGCTGCCCAAGGCCTGGGACCGCACCGCCGACGGCCCGGCCAACGCCTCCGGCGACCTCGCCGACGTCGAGGCCGTCTACGACTACCTGATGGCCGAGCAGGGCGACATCATCAACGAGGGCAACGAGCACCGCACCAGGTGGGCAGGCAGTCCCGTGTGGAGCGTCGTCTCCGGGCCGTGGCGGCTCAAGAGCTACACCCTCGAAGGCGTCGTCACCTTCGTGCCCAACGAGCACTACTCCGGCCCGAACAAGCCGCACCTGGACGAGTTCCGCCAGATCCCGACCTTCTCCGACGAGGAGCAGTACGAGGTCCTCAGGAAGGGCCCGGACGCCGAGGGCGGCTTCCAGGTCGGCTACCTGCCGCTCAGCTTCGCCACCGAGCCCGCCGTCGACCCGGTCGTCGGCGGCCCCAACCCGCTGGCCGAGCACTACACGATGCACCCGCAGACCGCGTTCTGCATCCGGTACATCTCGCTCAACTACAACAACCCCACCGTCGTCGGGAAGATGTTCGCCCAGACCTACCTGCGCCAGGCGCTGCAGAGCGTCCTGGACCAGGACACCGCGGTCCGCGACATCTACCAGGGCTACGCCTACCGGCAGAACGGCCCCGTCCCGATGTACCCGAGGACCGAGTACGTCTCCCCGCGCCAGCGCGAGGGCGCCTGGCCGCTCCCGTTCGACCCCAAGCACGCCAAGGAGCTGCTGGAGGCCAACGGCTGGGACACCAGCCGGACCCCGGCGGTGTGCGTGCGCGCGGGAACCGGACCGGGCGAGGCGGGGGAGGGCATCCCCGAGGGCACGGAGCTGACCCTGCTCATGCGCTACGTCGAGGGCCGCCCCGCGCTCACCCGGCTCATGGAGGGCTTCCGCGACGCCGCCGCCGAGGCGGGCATCGAGCTGCGCCTGCGCGAGGTCTACGGCTCCGTCCTGGTCGCCGAGGACGCGCCGTGCGTGCCCACCGAGGAAACCCCCTGCCTGTGGGAGATGTGCTGCTGGAACGGCGGCTGGGCCTACCACCACCCCACCGGCGAGATCCTCTTCTCCACCGGCGCGGGCGGCAACTTCGGCTTCTACACCGACCCGAAGGCCGACGCGCTCATCGAGCGCACCGTCACCACCGACGACCTGGACGTGCTCTACGAGTACCAGGACTACATCGCCGAGCAGGTGCCGGTGATCTTCACGCCCAACTTCCCCATCCGCCTCTTCGAGGTCGCCAACAACCTCAAGGGTTTCGGGCCGATCAACCCCTACGGCATGATCAACCCGGAGAACTGGTACTACGCCGAGGACCCGGCGTGATCACCGCCGCGCCCCCGCCGCCCATCGGGGCCCACCCCATGCTGGTGCTGCTGCTCCAGCTGGCGGTCCTGCTCGGCGTCGCCTTCACCCTCGGCCGCCTGTGCGCCCGCGTCTCCCTGCCCGCCGTGGTCGGCGAGCTGGCGGCGGGCATCCTGCTCGGCCCGTCCCTGCTGGCCAACCTCGCGCCCGCCGCCTCCGACTGGCTCTTCCCCGCCAACGCCGAGCAGATCCACCTCCTGGACGCCGTCGGCCAGCTCGGCGTGCTGCTGCTGGTCGGCTTCACCGGGATGCACATCGACACCAAGCTGATCCGCCGCACCGGCGCGAAAGCCGCGGGGGTCAGCGCGGGCGGCCTGTTCCTGCCGCTCGCCCTCGGCGTCGCGGTCGGCTTCGCGCTGCCCGCCTCCCTGGTGGGCGAGAAGGCCGACCGGCCGGTGTTCGCGCTGTTCCTCGGCGTGGCCATGTGCGTGAGCGCCATCCCGGTCATCGCCAAGACCCTGCTGGAGATGAAGCTGCTGCACCGCGACATCGGCCAGCTCACCATCAGCGCCGCCGCCGTGGACGACGTCGTCGGCTGGTCGCTGCTCTCCATCGTCTCCGCCATGGCCACCACCGGCCTGCGCGGCGGACACCTGCTGATCACCTTCGGCAGCCTCGTCCTGGTGGCCGCCGTCGCCCTGCTCGTGGGCAGACCGCTGGTGCGCGCCGCCCTCACCCGCGCCGACCGCTCCGAGGACCCGGCCACCACCGTCGCCGTCGTCGCCGTGCTCCTGCTCGCCTCCGCCGCGGGCACCCACGCGCTCGGCCTGGAGGCGATCCTCGGCGCGTTCGCCTGCGGCATCCTGCTCAGCTCCTCCGGCCTGCTGAACCGGGCGAAGCTGGCCCCGCTGCGCACGTTCACCATGGCGGTCCTCGCGCCGATCTTCTTCGCCACCGCCGGGCTGCGCATGGACCTCACCCTGCTCGCCGACCCGGCGGTGCTCCTGGCCGCGCTCGCGGTGCTGGCCATCGCCATCGCGGGCAAGTTCGTCGGCGCCTACCTCGGGGCCAGGCTCAGCGGGCTCGGCCACTGGGAGGGCCTGGCGCTGGGCGCGGGGCTGAACGCGCGCGGCGTCGTGGAGGTGATCGTCGCGATGGCCGGGCTGCGCCTCGGGGTGCTCACCACCGCCGGCTACACGATCGTCGTGCTGGTCGCCGTCGTCACCTCGCTCATGGCCCCGCCGACGCTGCGGCACGCCGTCCGGCGCATCGCGGTGACCGACGAGGAGAACGAGCGGGAGAAGGTCTTCAGCGGCCACCCCTGACCGGCCCCGAGCAGCACCGGGCAGCAGCACCGGGCACCGCCGGGCAGCACGAGCACCACCGAGCACCACCGAGCAGCACCGAGCAGCACCGAGCACCACCGGTCGGCCCCTACCGGTCGACCTCCACCGCACCGCCACCCCGCCGCCGAGACGAGGACACCATGACCGAACCCGAGGACCCGCGCCCACTGCTGATCCTGGTGGGCACCGGGATGCGCACCTACCGCGAGTACCTGCTCGGCCCGATCAGCGCCGAGTACCGCGTGCACCTGTTCCTCACCGCCGAGCCCACCTGGGAGCGCGAGCACGTCCACGGCTGGACCGTGCTGCCCAGCACCATGGACGGCCAGGCGCTGGCCACCGCCGCCAAGGAGGTCGCCGCCACCGACGCCGTCGCGGGCGTGCTCTGCTGGGACGAGGCCCGCATCCACGCCGCCTCCTTCGCCGCCCAGGCCCTCGGCCTGCGCAACGGCGACCCCGACGTGGTGTGGGGCCTGCGCGACAAGGGCCGCACCCGCGCCGCGCTGACCGAAGCCGGTGTGCCGCAACCGGGTTCGCTCCCGGTCAAGTCCGTCGAGGACGCCGTCGCCGCCGCCGACCGGCTCGGCTACCCGGCCATCCTCAAGCCGCGCGGCCTCGGCGCCAGCCTCGGCGTGATCAAGGTCGAGGACGCCGACCAGGTGCGCGCGAACTTCGCCTTCACCCTCGCCGCCGAGGGCCCGGAGCCGGTCGTGTTCGACACCGACCAGCCCGTGCTCGTGGAGGAGTTCGTCTCCGGCGAGGAGGTCAGCGTCGACTCGGTCGTCGTGGACGGCGAGGTCACCCCGCTGTTCGTCGGCCGCAAGGTCGTCGGCTACCACCCGTACGCCGAGGAGGTCGGCCACTTCGTCTCGGCCGACGACCCGCTGCTCACCGACCCCGCGCTCGTCGACGCCCTGCGCCGCACCCACGAGGCGCTGCGCTTCACCGACGGCTTCACGCACTCCGAGTTCATGCTCACCGCCGACGGCCCGAAGGTCATCGAGGTCAACGGCAGGCTCGGCGGCGACATGATCCCCTACCTGGGCAAGATCGCCACCGGCGTCGACCCCGGCCTCGCCGCGGCAGCCGCCGCCACCGGCCGCGTCCCCGACCTGACCCGCACCCGCTCCGGCGTCGCGGGCATCCGGTTCTTCTACGTCGAGGAGGAGGACACCACCATCGGCTCCCTCGGCTTCGACCAGGCCGCGCTCCCGCCCGACCTGCACCTCGCGGTCGTCGTCGCCCAGCCGGGCGCGGTGGTCTCCCCGCCGCCGAAGGGCACCGTCTGGGGGCGCGTCGGGTTCGCCGTCGCCGTCGGCGGCACCCGCGAGGAGGTCGCCCGGCAGCTCGACGCCGCCGAGGCCGCCTTCTCGGTCACGCCCGCGTGAGCGGCGGGGGGGCCCCCCGGCGGCCCGCGGGGGGGCCCCCCCCCCCCCCCCCCCCCCCGCCCCCCCCCCGCCCCCCCCCCCCCCCCCCCCCCCC
>NZ_JBQGCX010000281.1:0-4503 GCF_052038725.1 Actinosynnema sp. | reverse complement strand
CGGACTCGGCGAACGTCTCCCTGGCCGACACCACCCACAACACCGAGGGCTCCCAGTCCCGCAGGCTCACCGCCCTGGCCAGGCAGTACCGAGTGACCACCGTCCTGGTCCAGGTGGGCGCCAACGACGCCCCCCGCTTCGCCGAGACCGTGGTCTCCTGCGTCCTGGCCTGGCTGAACCCCTTCGGCGATGGCTGCCGCGAAGACCTCCGCGAGACCTGGCCCGCCCGCCTGCGCGAGATGTCCCCGAAGGTCGAGACCGCCCTGCGCGACATCCGAACCGCCATGACCGAGGCCGGCTACACCGAGTCCGACTACACCCTGATCCTCCTCTCCTACGCCTCCCCGGTGACCGAGAAGATCGACCGCTTCCGCAGCGTCGCCCAGGGCTGCCCCCTCAAACCGGAGGACGCCGCCTACGGCAGGCTGGAAGCCGTCCCCCAACTCTCAGCCGCCCTGCGAGGCGCGGCGGAGCGCGCCAACACCCGCTTCCTGGACCTGTCAAGGGCAGCCGAGGGCCACGAGGCGTGCAGCCAGGGCGACGACCCGACCAACGAGTGGCAACGCAGACTGACCATCACCCCGGAAGCCCTCCGCGACCTGGCCCAAGCCCCGCAGGACGCGGTCCTGCGCGCAGCCCAGCAATCCTTCCACCCCACCGCGCGGGGCTACGCCCACATGGCCGCCTGCACCGCGCAGTTCGCCGCCACCACCCGAAGAACCGCGCTCTGCGTCCCCGAGAACAACACCCTCCGCCTCGCAGACGGCTGACCCGGCCGAACCCGCCCCCGCCGAGCGCCCCGCGAACCACCACCCGCCCGAACGGCCCCGCCCGCCAGGGGTGAAGCGCCCCCGCCCGGCGTTGACACGACCCCGCACCCGCCCCGACGCTCGTGAACCCGGCTGGGTGGCGACGGGGCCGTCCGGCGCGTGCCCCGCGGAGATGCCGATGACCCACCGCCCCGCGTTCCGCAGGACCGCCCTCGCCACCCTCGCCCTCTCCCTCCTCTCCCTCCTCGCCGCCCCCGCCCCCTCCGCCTCGGCCTCCGCCACGGGCCAGACCCACGCCAGCCAGGCCCACGCCAGCCAGACCTACGCCGGCTACCTCTTCGCCTACTTCCTCGGCGAGGGCCCCCCCACCGGCGAGCGCGTCCACCTCGCCACCAGCCGCGGGAACGACCCCCTCCGCTACGACACCCTCAACAACGGCGCCCCCGTCCTCACCTCCACCACCGGCACCACCGGCGCCCGCGACCCGTTCCTCATGCGCAAGCGCGACGGCGGCTTCCTGCTCATCACCACCGACGCCAAGATGCACGACGGCCCCTCCTGGGACCACGCCCAGCGCCACGGCAGCCGCAACATCGTCATCTGGGAGTCGCCCGACCTGGTCACCTGGTCGTCCCCCCGCCTCGCCGAGGTCGGGGACGACACGGTCGGCAACGTCTGGGCCCCCGAGGCCTTCTACGACCCCGCCACCCGGCGCTACGTCGTCTTCTGGGCCTCGAACCTCTACCCCCGCACCGACCCCCAGCACACCGGCCCCAGCTACAACCGCGTCCTCTACGCCACCACCACCGACTTCCGGACCTTCAGCCCCCAGCGCGTCTGGATCGACCCCGGCCACGCCGTCATCGACACCACCGTCGTCACCGACCGGGGCCAGTTCTTCCGGTTCACCAAGGACGAGCGCGAGCAGTCCCAGGCGCCGTGCGGGAAGTTCGTGTTCCAGGAGCGTGGCCGCTCGTTCTTCGGCCCCTACGGCGAGGTCGCGGACTGCCTCGGCCGGGGCGACATCGCCATGGGGGAGGGGGCGACCCTGTTCCAGGACAACAACTCCGGGCGCTGGCACATGTTCGTCGACGAGTTCCTCGGGCGCGGCTACGTCCCGTTCGAGACCGACGACCTCGCCTCAGGCCGCTGGACGCCCTCCGCCTCCGCCGACCTGCCCACCGGCAGCAGGCACGGCTCGGTCCTCCCGGTCACCGCCGACGAACTGCGCCGCGTCCGCGCCGCCCACCCCAACGGATGATCACTCGATCCGGGGGACTTCCTGGCCACCCCGCTCGGCATGGCCCATAGTCCGTGCTGACCCCCGTTGCCCGGCAGGGAGAGCCCAACACCCCATGCGCGCCAGCACCGGCCGCTCGCGCCGCACCCTGCCGATCATCGCCCTGGTCGCCGCCTGCGCCGCGCTGCCCGCCGCACCCGTCCCAGCCCCCGCGCTCGCGCTGGCCGAACCCACCGCCGACCCCACCGCCGAGCTCTCCGGCGCCGTCTACAGCGACCGCTACGACCCGCACGACCCCGCCCAGACCACCAACGGCGTCCGCGACGCGGACGAACCGGGCCTGGGCGGCGTCCCCGTCACGCTCGTCGCCGCCGACCCGACCACCCGGATCACCACCACCAGCGACACCACCGGCGCGTTCCGCTTCACCGGCCTCCCCGCCGGGACCTACCGCCTGGAAGCCGACCCCGCCCGCTACCGCCCGGCCCGCGCCGCCGCCGGTGACGCGGGTGGTGACACCTCCACCCCCGGCGCCGTCGACGGCATCGTCCTCGCGGACGGCGCCCGCGCCACCGGGTACGCGTTCGGCCAGGTCGGGGGAGTGGTCGACGGGGCCGTCTACCGGGACGACAACAACAACGGCCAGCGCGAGTACCCGGCCGAACCCGGCGTCGCCTCCGCCACCCTGGTCCTCTCGGGCGCGGCGCACGCCGTGACCACCACCAACCCGGACGGCTACTTCCTGTTCCGCGACCTGCCCTCCGGCGCGTACGCGGTCACCGAGCGGCAGCCCTCCGACTACGCCGACGGCGTCGACACGCCCGGCACCGGCGGCGGCGCGGCCGTCCCGCCGGACACCCTGGCCGGGATCGTGCTCGGGGCCGGGGCCACCAGCCGCTACAACGGGTTCGGCGAGCGCGGCGACGCCGTGGGCGGGGTGGTGTTCCACGACGACGACGCGGACGGCGTCCCCGACCAGGACGAGGCGCGCGCCCCCGGTGTCGGGGTGCTGCTCAGCGGCGTCGACGGCAGTGAGCAGCGCGTCGTCACCGACCCGAGCGGGGGTTACCTGTTCGTGGGGGTTCCGGCCGGTGACTACACGCTGGTGGAGGAACAACCCGAGGACTACGCCGCCAGCACCCCCAACCAGGTGAACCTGACGGTGACCGCCGGGCGCGGCGCGACCCGTGACTTCGGCGACCTGCTCGGCTCGGCCTCCGGCGTGGTCTGGGCCGACGCCGACCGGGACGGCGTGCGCGACCCCGACGAACCGGGCGTGCCGGGCGTGCGCGTCGCGCTCGTAGGGACCGGCGACACGAGCCCCGGCCCCGACGGCGGCTCCCTGTTCGACGGGGTCGCCGTGGGCGAGCACGACCTCGTCATCACCCCGCCGGACGGCACCGTCCTCGTCTCCGGCGCGTTCGACCAGGTCAGCGGCTCGACGCGGGTCCCGGTGCTCGACACGGGCGCCGCGTCCGGCGCGCGGGTGACTGGCCTAGACGCCGGACTGGCCGACGCCGCCCCCGCGCCGGGCGGACCGGTGCTCGCCCCCAGCAGCTCCGCCGCGTCCACGATGGTGGTGCCGATGCCCACCACCCCGGACGCGCAGGCGGGCGGCCTGCTCCCCGACCTCGACGCGCTGGCCTGGACCGGCCTCAGGTGGGGAGCCCTGCTGCCCGTCGCCGTCGCGCAGCTCCGACGCGGGCTGGTCGGCTACGGCGTCACCGGCCTGCGCCGCAGCCGCCGCCGCGCCTGACCCTCGCCGCCGTGCCTGACCCCGCTGCCGCGCCTGACCCCGCTGCCGCGCCTGACCCCCGCCGCCGCTCCACCCCGGCCACTACCTCACCACCGCTGCTACTCCACCACCGCTGCTACTCCACCACCGCTGCTACCTCACCCCCGCCAGCGCGAACCCGTCCCACCCCTTCGCACCCACGGTCTGCAACGCCGTCGCCGCCGCCACCCGCTCGTCCCGCCCCAGCGCCTCGACCAGCGCCCGGCTGCCCAGGACCCGAGGGTCCGCGCTTCCCGCGTCCACCACCGCCCCGTCGCGCACCACGTTGTCCACGACGATCACCGTCCCCGACCGCGACAACCGCAGCGCCACCTCCAGGCACACCGGGTTGTTCGGCTTGTCCGCGTCGATGAACACCACGTCGAACGGCGCCACCCCGGCCTCGACCAACCCCCGCGCGCTGTCCGCCGCCGGACCGAGCAGCAGCTCCACCCGGTCCGCCACGCCCGCCGCCACGAAGTTCGCCCGCGCCACCTCGGCGCACCGCTCGTCCACCTCCAGCGCGACCACCAACCCGCCCGCGCCGACCGCCCGAGCGAACCGGATCGTGCTGCACCCGGCGAGCGTCCCGAACTCCAGCACCCGCCGCACCCCCACCATCAGGCACACCAGGTCCAGGAACCGCCCCTGGTTCGGCGCGACCTCGTGCTCCGGCAACCCTGCCACCCGCCCGGCCGCGCGGGCACGGGCCAACACCT
>NZ_JBQGCX010000280.1:0-2801 GCF_052038725.1 Actinosynnema sp. | reverse complement strand
CTCCTCATCCCGTCCGCCCTGGCCCTCCTCGTCGGCGTCGCGGGGTGCACCGGGTCGCCCACGCCGAACGCGGGCGGCAGCGACGACAACAGCTCCATGGTGCTCGCCCAGGCCGTCGAGCCCACCTCGCTGAACCCGCTGCTCGGCTACGGCGCGAACGGCGCCGCCAAGATCTACGACGGGCTCGTCGCCCACTCCGCCGACCTCACCCTCGCCCCGGCGCTCGCCGAGCAGCTGCCGACCCCCTCCGCCGACGGCCTGTCCTGGACCGCGACCCTGCGCGAGGGCGTCAAGTTCAGCGACGGCTCCACCTTCGGCCCCGAGGACGTCGTCGCCACCTACCGCGCCCTGCTCGACCCGGCCACCGGCTCCACCGTCCGCGCCGACTTCGCGGGCCTGCAGGGCGTCGAGCAGCTGGACAACCGCACCGTCCGGTTCGCGCTGGAGAGGCCCTGGGCCGCGTTCCCGCACAAGCTCGTCCTCGGCATCCTGCCCAGCGAGGCCCTCGGCGTGCCCCTGGACCAGGTCGAGCCCGTCGGCACCGGCCCCTACCAGGTGGTCGAGCACAAGCGCGGCGACCGCCTCCAGCTCACCGCCAACCCCGAGTTCCGCGGCGGCGCGCCCGGCGTGCGCGAGCTGACCGTCGTCTTCGCGCCCGACGACAACACCCGCGCCCAGCGGATGCAGGCGGGCGAGTTCGACGGCGCCGAGCTGCCGCCCCGCCTCGCCGCGCTCGCCGGTTCCGCCAGCGGGATGCGGCTGATCACCCACCGCTCCGCCGACCTGCGCGCGGTCACCCTGCCCACCGGCAACCCGGTCACCGGCGACCCGGCGATCCGCGCCGCCCTCAACGCCGCCGTCAACCGGGAGGCCCTCGTGCAGAGCCTCCTCGGCGGCAAGGGCACCGCCGCCAGCACCCCCGTGCCGGAGACCACGCCCGAGTACGTCGACACCACCGCGTCCATCCGCCACGACAAGGCCCGCGCCGAGCAGCTGCTCGACCAGGCGGGCTGGGCCAAGGGCGCGGACGGGATGCGCTCCCGCGACGGCGCGCCCGCCCGGTTCACCCTCATGTACCCGATCGGCGACGTCGTCCGCAACGACCTGGCCACCGGCTTCGCCGCCGACGCCCGCGCGGTCGGCGTCGACGTGCAGCTCGCCGGCCTGGCCTGGGACTCGATCCGGCCCCGCCTCGGCCAGGACGCGCTGCTGTGGGCGGGCGGCTCCCCGTTCGACCCCGACCTCGCCCTCACCGCCGCGCTGCGCACCGGCAACCCGTGGGGCTACTCCGACCCGGTCGTGGACGCCGCGCTCGACACCGGCCGCGCCCAGCTCGACCCCGCCCAGCGGGCCACCGCCTACCGGCAGTTCCAGCGCGCCTACGCGGAGGACCCGGCGATGGTGGTGCTCGCCCTGGTCCAGCACACCTACGTGGTGCGCGACAACTGGAACGGCTACCAGCAGGTGGTGGACACGGCGGGCGCCGGTCCGCTGTCCTGGGGGCCGTGGTGGAACATCGAGAAGTGGGGTTCCAAGTGATCGACCTGACCACCGTCCGAGCCGACACCCCCGCGGCCTCCCGAGGCGTCTTCCTCGACTCGGCAGGCTCCTCCCTCCCACCCGACCGGGTCGTCGACGCGGTCGTCGGCCCCCTGCGCCGCGGGGCCGAGGTCGGCGGCTACCGGGCCGCCGCCCAGCGCGCCGCCGACCTCGACGCCGGGTACGGCGTGCTCGCCGAGCTGCTCGGGGCCGAGCCCGACGAGATCGCCTTCACCGACAGCGCCACCCGGTCGTGGCTGTCCGCGTTCGACGCCGTCCCGCTGGCCGCGGGCGACCGGGTGCTGGTCACCGAGGTCGAGTACGCGGGCAACGCCATCCCGATCCTGCAGCGCGCCCGCGAGGTCGGCGCGAGCGTGGAGACCGTCCCGTCCGACGGGGTCGGCCAGGTCGACGTGGCCGCGCTGCGGGAGCTGCTGGACGAGCGGGTCAAGCTGGTCTCCCTCGTGCACGCCCCCACCAACGGCGGCCTGGTCAACCCGGTCCGCGAGGTCGCCGACGCCGCGCACGGGGTGGGCGCGCTGGTGCTGCTGGACGCCTGCCAGAGCATCGGCCAGCTGCCGGTGCGCGCCGACGAGCTGGGCGTCGACCTGATCTCCGCCACCGGCCGCAAGTGGCTGCGCGGACCCAGGGGCACCGGCGTGCTGGTCGTCCGCAGGGCGGTGGCCGAGCGAGTGCGGCCCCGGCTGGTCGACCTGCACGGCGGCGAGTGGACCGGACCGGCCGAGTTCTCGGTGCGCGCGGGCGCCCGCGCGCACGAGCTGTGGGAGTTCGGCATCGCCGACCGCCTCGGCCTCGTCGCCGCCGCCCGCTACGCCCTGGACCTGGGGATCGACGCCATCGCCGCCGAGGTGTCGGCGCGCGCCGAGCGGCTGCGCGCCGGGCTGTCCGGGATCGGCGGGGTGACCGTGCGCGACCTGGGGGAGCGGCGCTCCGGCATCGTCACGTTCACCGTCGACGGCCACGAGCCCTCGGACGTGAAGGCCCGGCTGGCCGAGGCGGACGTCACCGTCACCACCAGCGGGCTGACCTCCACCCGGCTGGACATGACCCGGCGCGGCGTCACCGAGGTCGTCCGGGCCTCCCCGCACTACTTCCTCGAACCCGCCCAGGTCGACCGGGCCGTGGACGTGGTCGCCGGGCTCTGAGCGGGCACGACCGGGGAAGACCGGCAGGAGCGGTGGCCCGGGGGCGCGGGGGGGGTGGGGGGCCCCCCGCCGCCCGGGCCCCGGGGGGGGCGGACC
>NZ_JBQGCX010000279.1:0-1665 GCF_052038725.1 Actinosynnema sp. | reverse complement strand
CGCGGCGCGGCGCGCTCGCCGACCGGGTCGACGGGCTGCTCGCCGAGCTGGGGCTGACCCGCTCGGTGGTCGCCGCCGCGCCCACCGCGGTCGCCGCGCAGCGGCTGGCGCGGCGGTGCGGGCTGGTGGCGACCCTGCCGTCCTCGGTGGCGGGGCCGCTCGCGCGCGAGCACGGGCTGGCGCACCGGCCGCTCCCGCTGCCCGCGCCGGAGATCGCGCTGCACCTGACCTGGCACCGCCGCCACGACGGCGACCCGGCCCACCGCTGGCTGCGGGAGCTGTGCCTGGTCGAGCTGCGGAAGATGATTGCACCGGAGTAAAAGTTGAGTTGAAAAGGATGCATTTGAATTAATGATCGGGTCCTCCTAGCGTTGTTCCCAGCACCGGCGAGCCGCCGGGAAACCGTTGGAGGACAACAAGATGAGCACGCTCACCGCTACTGCCGCCGCCACCGCCGACGCCGTCCGCGCCGCGGGCGCCGCACTGGTCCGGGGGTACCGCACGAGCCACGACCTGGTCGACCGGGCGGCCGTGGAGGCCGCGATCGCCGCCGCCGACGAGGTCTCGCTCGCCGAGCTGCGCCCGGCGCTGGAAGCCGCCGCGCCCGACGCCGGGTGGGTGGAGGACGAGCTCGCGGAGGGCGGGCTGCCGCCGGGCCGGTGGTGGGTGGTCGACCCGGTGGAGGGTGCGATCAACTACGTGCACGGCCTGCCCGAGTGGGGCGTCACCGCGACCCTCGTGGAGGACGACCTGCCGGTGCTCACCGCCGTGCACCTGCCCCTGGCCGACCTGACCTACACCGCGACGGCGGGCGGCGGGGCGCTGCGGAACGGGGAGCGGCTGCGCGCGTCGGTGAAGGCGGAGCTGCGCGGCGCGCTCGTCGGCACCGGGCAGGCCAGCCCCAGGGAGACCGAGGGGACGTGGCGGCTGATCGGCCGGTCGGCGACCGCGATGATGGCCGCGTCCGGGGTGCTCGGGGTGAGCGTGCCGCCGACGCTGCGGCTGCTGCACGTGGCCGACGGGCGCTCGGACGTGTTCTGGCAGCACGGCGCGGTCCGGTCGGGGCTGCTGCCGGGGGCGCTGCTGGTGGCCGAGGCGGGCGGGGTGGTGAGCGACCTGCGGGGCGCGCCGTGGACCGCCGCGAGCGGCGACTTCCTGGCCGCCGCGCCGGGCGTGCACGCGCAGGCCGCGGCCGTGCTGGGCGCGCTGTGAGCGGCCTGCGGCTGGTCGTGCTGGGCGCGACCGGGGGCGTCGGCGGGCACGTGGTGGCGCACGCCCTGCGGCGCGGCCACTCGGTGACCGCCCTCAGCCGCGACCCGCGCGGGCTGCCGGGGCACGGGTCGCTGCGGGTGGTGGCGGTGGACGTGCGGGACCGGGACGCGGTCGCCGAGGCGTGGGCCGGGAGCGACGCGGTCGTGTCGGCGCTGGGCAACCCGCCGAGGTCCCGCCCCGGCGTGCTGGCGGCGGGCGCGGCGTCCCTGGTGGCGGCGTCCCCGCCGCGCCTGGTGTGGCTGGGCGCGCACGGCACCGGCCCGTCCGCGACCGCCGCGACCTCGGCGCTGCTGCGCCTGGCGCTGGGCGCGGTGGAGGTGGCCGACAAGGTGGCGGCCGTCGCGCTGGTCCTGGCAGCGGGCGGCACGGTCGTCCACGCGGGCCCGCTGACCG
>NZ_JBQGCX010000278.1:0-3936 GCF_052038725.1 Actinosynnema sp. | reverse complement strand
CGTCGCCGAACCGCACCGTCGGCCCGCCCAGCGCCAGCACCACCGGCCGCCCCCGCCGCCGACCGCCGACCTCGGGCACCGGAACCGCCAACCCCGTGTTCCCCGGTTCCCGCTGCCCGTGCGTCAGGCACCACCCGCGCTCCGCGACCTCCGCGATCACCGCCCGCATCCCGTCCACGTCCGAACTCACCTGCGGCAGCAACGCCTCCAACACCGCCGTCGACTCCAACGACAGCAGCACGTAAGCCGCAGACCCCACCGCGAGCGGAAGCTCGTCCCCCGGCTGCACCACGTGCCGCAACGTGTTCGGACTCGGCGCCTGCCCCACCACCACCCGCCGCACCCCGCTCCGCACGTACAGGCTCACCGTCTCCCCGGTCTCCGCCGCCAACGCCCGCATCCGCGCCGCAGTGGCCTCCGGCAGCGCCCACGCCGCGTCCGCGAACGCCGCGAACGCGATCAGCGCCGTCCCCACCCGGACCTGCCCGTCCGCCGCGCCCTGCTCCAGCAGCCCCTCACCGGCCAGCGTCTCCACCAGCCGCAACACCGTCGTCCTCGGCAGCCCGGTCTCCCTGACCAGCTCCGCGACGCTCAACGACACCCGCTCCGGGGTGAACGCGCGCAGCACCCGCCACGCCCTGCTCACCGCGCGGATCCCGCCGCCGTCGCCCTCGACGGCCGTGCTGCTGGCGGACATGTCGTCTCCTGTTCGTGATTGCACTCACTCGGAAGACATGCTTACCATCAGGCGGTCAAGGTTGTCCACCAGGCGGACGCTAGCCGTCGGGCGACCGGGCAACCCACCTCACAAGCCGGATCACAAGGGAGTGATCGTGCCGAGAAAACGCCTCGCACTCGGGGTCCTGGGGGCCGTGGGCGCTCTCGTGCTCACGGGGTTCGCCGCCGTGGACGCCAGCAAGTCCACCGCGGGGGCCACCCCGCGCTCCAAGCTCACCGTCATGGCCCCCGCCGCGCCCGGCGGCGGCTGGGACCTCGCCTCGCGCGAGTTCCAGCAGGCCCTGCGCGGCGAGTCGATCGTGAACAACGCCCAGGTCGTCAACGTTCCCGGCGCCGGGGGCACGATCGGCCTCGGCCAGTTCGTCGAGATCGGGCCCGACCCGACGCAGCTGATGATGACCGGCACCGTGATGGAGGGCGCGATCACGGTCAACAAGTCCCCGGTGAACCTCCTGGACACCACCCCGATCGCCCGCCTCGCCGAGGACTACGAGGTCTTCATCGTCCCGGCCGACTCCCCCTACCGGTCCCTCACCGACTTCATCGACGCCTGGAAGCGCGACCCAGGGGCCCGGCCCGTCGGCGGCGGCGGTCTGGGCGGCACCGACCACCTCCTCGCCGGTCTCGCGGCCCGCAGCGCGGGCATCGCCCCCGAGCAGATCAACTACATCGCGTTCGCGGGCGGCGGCGAGGTGCTGACCGCCCTGCTCTCGCACACCATCGAGGTGGGCATCAGCGGCTACAACGACTTCCGCGACCAGATCGAGGCCGGAACCCTCCGCGCCCTCGCCGTGTCCGCCGAGGAGCCCGTCCCCGGCATCGACACCCCGACCCTGATCGAGCAGGGCGTCGACGTCGCCCTCCCGAACTGGCGCGGACTGGTCGCCCCACCCGGCATCACCGCCGAGCAGCGCCAGGAGCTGATCGACATCGTCACCGAGATGGCGGGCACCGCCGACTGGGAGGACGCGCTCCAGCGCAACAAGTGGGTCGACAGCCTGCTCACCGGCGACGAGTTCACCGACTTCATCCGCGAGGACCAGGCCAGGGTCGACGCGATCATCGAGGAGCTGGGCCTGTGACCACGCAGCCTGACACCGCACCCGCCGAGCGCGGGGGCGCCACCGACTTCCTGCGCCGCCGCACCGGCCTGGTCATCCCGCTCCTCCTCCTGGTCACCGGGATTGTCCTCGCCATCGGCACCCTCACCATGGAGGTGCCGCGCAACGCCGCCTCACCAGGCCCGCAGCTGTTCCCGACCCTGATCGCGATCGCCTGCCTGGTCTTCGCGGTCCTCATGACCGTCGACGTCCTGCGCCGCCCGGAACCGGCCCGCACCGCGGACCCGTCCCACCCCGCCGAGTCCGAGCCCGCCGCCACCGACACCGTCCTGGTGGAGAACACCACCCCCGACCACGAAGACCACGAGGCCCACGAACCAACCCGCTTCCGGGGCAACCACAGCGCGGTTCTCCAGTTCGTCGGCACGATCGTCGTCTTCATCGTCATCCTCAACCCCCTCGGCTGGCTCCTCTCCGGCGCACTCCTCTTCTGGGGCTCCGCCCGAGCCCTCGGCAGCCGCCGCCCCCTCTTCGACCTGTTCCTGTCCCTGGCGATCTCCTCGATCGTCCAACTGGCCTTCTCGGCGGGGCTCGGCCTGAACCTGCCCCCCGGCATCCTGGCGGGAGTGTTCTGATGGACCAGTTGGCCAACCTCGGTCAGGGCTTCCTGACCGTCCTGACCCCGATGAACATGCTCTGGGTCTTCGTCGGCGCCCTCCTGGGCACCGCCGTCGGCGTGCTCCCCGGACTCGGCTCCGCCATGGCGGTCGCGCTCCTGCTCCCCGTCACGTTCTCGCTCGACCCGATCGGCGCGTTCATCATGTTCGCGGGCGTCCTCTTCGGCGGCCTGTTCGGCGACTCGATCTCCGGCATCCTGATGAACACCCCCGGCAACAGCACCGCGATCGCCGGGTCGATCGAGGGCCACCGGATGGCCAAGTCCGGCCGGGCCGCCCAAGCCCTCGCCACCTCCGCGATCGGCGCGTTCGTCGGCGGCATCGTCTCCTCGGTCCTCGTCGTCTTCTTCGCGCCCTCCCTCGCCCAGCTCGCCACCCTCTTCGGCCCCGCCGAGTACCTGGCGCTCGCGGTGTTCGCGTTCGTCGCCATCTCCGCCGTGGTCAGCGACTCGGTGCTGCGCGGCCTGTCCGCGCTGGTGATCGGACTGGCCATCGCGCTGGTCGGCATCGACGGCATCTCCGGCGCGTCCCGCTTCACCGGGGGGATGCCCGAGCTGTTCGACGGCGTCGACATCGTCGTGATCACCGTCGGCCTGCTCGCGCTCGGCGAGGTCATCTCGGTCGCCGCCAAGCGCGGCACCAAGCAGGACAACGAGATCATCCCCTCGTCCGGCCGCTTGTGGTTGTCCCGCAAGGAGTTCCGCCTCGCCACGCCCGCCTGGCTGCGCGGCACCGCCATCGGCGTCCCCTTCGGCATCATCCCGGTCGGCGGCTCCGAGGTCCCCACGTTCCTGGCCTACGGCACCGAGCGCAGGCTCGCCACCCGCCGCGGCGACCGGATGTTCGGCAAGGGCGCCATCCAGGGCGTCGCCGGTCCCGAGGCAGCGGGCAACGCCACCGCGGGCACCGCCATGGGCGCGCTGCTCGCGCTCGGCCTGCCCACCTCGGCCACCGCCGCCGTGCTGCTCGCCGCGTTCCGCCAGTACGGCCTGCAGCCCGGCCCGCTGCTGTTCGAGCGGGCCAGCGAACGGGTCTGGGCGCTGCTCGCCAGCTTCTTCGTCGGCATGGTCGTGCTGCTGATCCTGAACCTGCCGTTCGCCCCGCTCTGGGCCAAGCTCCTGCGGGTCCCCCGCCACTACCTCTACAGCGGCATCACCGTGTTCGCGGTGCTCGGCGTCTACGCCACCAGCAGCAAGATCCTCGACCTGGTCCTGGTGCTCGCCATCGGCCTGCTCGGCTTCGCCATGCGCCGCTACGGCCTGCCCGTCGCGCCCGTGCTGATCGGCGTGATCCTCGGCCCGCTCGCGGAGACCGAGTTCCGTCGCGCGCTCGCCGTGAGCGGTGGCGACGCGTCGATCTTCGTGTCGCACCCCATCCCGATCGCCCTGTACTCCGTGCTGCTCGTCGCGCTCGTGCTCGTCGGCGTGCAGCGGCTCCGCAACGTCCGCGACCGCGAGAGG
>NZ_JBQGCX010000277.1:0-13225 GCF_052038725.1 Actinosynnema sp. | reverse complement strand
CCGGGCTGGTCCTCCTGGTCGTCGACCCGGAGGGCCTGCCCGTGCTGTACGAGCCGGGGGACGGCGACGAGTCCGGCCCCTGGTTCCCGCACGTGTACGGCCCGATCCCGGCCGACTCGGTGGTCGCGGTGCTGGACTTCGAACCGGATCCGGACGGCGTCTTCCGCCCTCCACCCGTTCTGTAGTGGATCGTGCGCGCAGTGTGATCGCCGGTTACGGAAATGGGGCTTACGTCTTTAGCCCGAACGGCTCATCCTGATCTTCAGGTCTACTCGCTGTAGACCTCTGGACACAGGAGGTATCCGTTGTCTTCCCTGCCACTGGACGACCGGGTCACCGGCTACCGGCCGGAGAGGGTCCCCCCGCGCGGTGGCCCCGCCCAGGAGGTGCGCTGGCCCGACGGCGCCACGCACCTCGTCGTGGCCCGCGTCGGCGTCCAGACCGACGACTCGGCGGCCGGCGTGAAGGCCATCGCCCGCGTGCTGGAGCTGGCGGCGGGGGAGAGCGGCCCCGCCCTGGTCGAGCGGGTCAGCGACGACGACAGCGAGATGGCCGTCTGCTACTGGTCGGACCCCGAGGCGCACCGCGCCTGGTGGGGGAGCGAGCCGGTGCGCGCCTGGTGGGACTCCCTGCCCGTCGACGGGCCGCTCGGGCACTGGCACGAGACCTCGGTGACCCCGCTCGACCAGTTCGAGACGATCTACTCGGCCGAGTTCTCCGGTGGCCCCGCGCGTCTGGCCCCGACCGGCCCCACGAACCTGCACGACTACGACAACTCGGCCCTGGACCGGATGCCCGCCACGGCGCACCGCGACCTCGGGCGGGAGCGCGCCGAGGAGCCCGTCACCGACCTGCCGCCCGGCGAGTCGCCGCGCGGTCGGCGGGTGAGGCTGGCCGAGCCGTCGCCCTCCGGCCTGTGCTGGATCCGCACCGCCCAGGAGTGGTCGGCCGCGCCCGACGACCAGCTGGCCTCCTACCGGGACGGGGTCGAGCCCGCGTACCGCACGGCCGTCGCGCACCTCCAGGACAACCCGCACGAGAGCGGCTGCCTGTCCGCCAGGCTGGTCAACAACCTCGACGCGAACGGCGCGCGGGCGGCGGGGTCCGAGACGATCGCCTGGTGGCGCGGCATCGGGGACCTCCTGCGCTGGGCGCACCACCACCGGACGCACCAGGACATCCTGAAGGCGTTCTGGGAGGAGATCGTGCTGAAGCACGGCCCCGGCATGAGGGTGCGGCTGTGGCACGAGGTGCACGTGCTGCCCGAGGGGGCGCTGACCGCCGAGTACGTCAACTGCCACCCCGGCACGGGGCTGCTCCAGACCTGGCCCGGCTGACCGGAGGCCCCCTGAACGGCCGAACGCCCGCCGCGCCCCGTGAACCGGGGTGCGGCGGGCGCTTCCAGGCCCCGCGCGCTTAGAGCGCGCCACCCGCCGCGGCGGGGGCGGTCGGGTCGCCGCCCTCGGCGCCGCTCAGCTCGCGGGCGACGAAGTTCTCCACGTGGAACAGGTTGCCGTCGGCGCGGTCCACCACGGTCAGCAGCGTGCTCATCGACGACACCTCCTCCACCTGCTCCTTGAGGAACCACTGGAGGAACTGCTCGCCCAGGTAGTCGCCCTCGTCGCGGGCGGCCTTGGCCAGCGCGACGATCTGCTCGGTGACGGTCTTCTCCTGCGCCAGCGCCAGCTCGACGGGCTCGCGCGCCGAGCCGAAGTCGTTGCGCACCTCGCCGACGCCGGGGACGGTCACCGGCACGTCCGTGTCGAGCAGGTACTTGACCAGCATCATGGCGTGGTTGCGCTCCTCCAGCGCCTGCGCGTAGAAGTGCGCGGCGAGCCGGGGGAGGTCGCGGGAGTCGTACCAGACCGCGATCGCGGTGTACTGCTGCGAGGCGGTGAACTCGTTCCCGATCTGCTCCTGGAGCAGTGCTCGGAACTTCGAGGAGGTTTCGGTGGGCAGCTTCTTCAGGTTCAGGGCCATGTCACCGATAATAGAGGAACAAATACCCTTGCGCATTCAAGGAAAGGCTAACCCAAATATGGGAAGGGTTCCCTAAAATAGTTTAGGCAAACCTTCCCCGACGAGCCCGGACCACGCTGTCCCGGCAGGTCGGAGCGGTGCGGGGCGAGCTAGACCAGCGGCGCGCGGTCGATCGGGCACGACATGCAGCGCGGCCCGCCCCGACCGGAGCCCAGTTCCGAACCGCTGATCCGCAGCACCTCGACCCCCGCCTCCTCCAGGCGCGCGTTGGTCTCCACGTTCCGCTCGTACGCCACCACCAGACCGGGGCCCACGGCGAGCGTGTTGTTCCCGTCGTCCCACTGCTCGCGCTCGGCGGTCACCGCGTCCAGCCCGGTGTCGATCACCCGCAGCCGGTCGATGCCCATCGCCTCCGCCGCCGCCTCCAGGAACGGGCTCGGCCCGGACACCCGCACCCCGCCCGAGCCGTCCTGGCGCACCGGGTAGGCGAACAGGTTGTCCCGCACCGCCGGGTACATCACCACGGCGTCCCGGTCGACCATCGTGCACACCGTGTCCAGGTGCATCGTGGCCCGCTGCTGCGCGATCGGCACGGCGAGCACGGTGTGCGCCAGCCCGTCGGCCAGCGCCGAGCGGGCGAACGACTCGGCGCCCGCGGGCGTGGTCCGCTCGCCGACGCCGATGGCCAGCACGCCCGGCGCGAGCAGCAGCACGTCGCCGCCCTCCAGCGGGGCCGAGTGCGCCCCGTAGGCGCGGCCGGTCTTCGCGAAGCGCGGGTGGTAGGCGTAGATCAGGTCGGTCAGCGCGGTCTCCCGGCCGCGCGCGGGCATCGCCAGCGAGGTGATCGACACCCGGTCGCCCACCCACACCGACGAGTCGCGGGTGAACAGCAGGTTCGGCAGCGGGTCGACGGCGAAGTCGCCGGGCTGGTGCATCCGGCGCACCAGCGAGGCCCCCTCGGCGGCGGGCAGCTCCTCGAAGGTCATGCCGCTGGTCAGGATGGTCGCCAGCGCCTCGGGGGCCAGGCCGGACAGGTGCGAGCGCAGCGCGTCCGCCAGGTGGATGCCCAGGCGGCGCTCGTCCACCGCGCTGTGCACGCCCGCGATGCGCGCCCGGTCGTCGTGCAGCGCCCGCACCAGCTCGTCCCCGAGCAGCAGCACCTCGACGCCGCGCGAGCGCAGCACCTCGGCGAACGCGTCGTGCTCCTCCTGCGCCCGGTCGACCCAGGGGACGCCGTCGAACAGGAGCTGGTCGTTGTTGCGCGGGGTCAGCCGCTTCAGCTCGGCCCCCGGCCGGTGCAGGAGCACCGTGCGCAGCGGGCCGACCTCGCTGTCCACCCTGGGCGCCGGTCCGGGCGCGGGGGTGGCGGACTGGGTGTGCTCGATGTGCGCGGTCACCCTGCAGAGGGTAGTCCCGGACCGGCGGAAACAGCAGCTCAGCGGGAGTCTTTCCGAATAATTCGATCGCGTTCGACGCTCAGAGCAGTGAATCGTGAAGAACTACCGGCGAACGACCCCCGAAACGTTGCGCAGCGAATCAGGCCCCGGCGGCGGCCACGGCCGCGCCCGCCGTCAGCGCCACCTGGATCTCGTCGACGGCCTTGCGCACCGCCTCCGGGGCCCAGGCGCCCTGGCTGATCTCCTTCAGCCTGGCCTTGAGCCGGTCCTTCGGCACGTCGGGGAGCACCTTCCGCTCCTGCCGGGCCGCCCCAACCAGCGCGCACAGCGCGGCCGTGCGCTCGTCCACCGGGCCGTCGCCCTCCAGCGCCGCGCGCAGCCGGGCGCGCGCGTCCGCCTCCAGCGCGGGCTGCCTGCCGTCCGGCGTCGGGTACCGGGTGGTCGGGAAGACCAGCAGCACCTTGGCCTCCTCGCGGCGGACCACGCCGCGCTCCACGAGGCCGTCGAGCACCCGCGTCGTGCTCTCCTTGTAGAGCTTGTGCATCCACTGCTGCGGCTTGCGCGGCTTGTCCGCCTCGGCGAGCCGGGCCAGCAGGGCGTCCACGGCCGGTTCGCCGGTGGGCGTCGGATCGGTGACCACGACCTTCTTGTCCACCAGGTCGACCCGGCCCGCCAGCACCAGCTCGGTGAGCAGCGCCCCGGTCACCCCGTAGCCGAGGACCGGGTGGGTGACCGAGGGCCTGCCCTCGTCCGAGTAGCAGAGGAGGACCAGTTCGTCGGCGAGCGTCGTCATGCCCCGATTGTCCTCCTCGCCCGTCCCCGGCGGGGCCGTTCGGCCGAACGCGCCCGATCTTCCGGCGGCGCCGTCAGGGCAGCCAGGACAGGTGGTCGCGCAGCAGCGAGTAGCCGACGAAGGCGACCACGTCGAGCAGGGTGTGCGCGCCGACCAGCGGCCACAGCCGCCCGGTCCGCTGCCAGAACTTCCCGTAGACCAGGCCCATCACCACGTTGCCGATGAACCCGCCGAACCCCTGGTACAGGTGGTACGAGCCGCGCAGCACGGCCGCGACCACCAGCGAGGTGTTGTCCTTCCAGCCCAGCTGCCGGAGCCTGGTCAGGATGAACCCGACGACCAGGACCTCCTCGGCCCACGCGTTGCCCGCCGCCGCCAGGGTCAGCGTGATCGCGCTCCACCAGGAGTCCAGCGTGGACGGCTGCACGGCCAGGTTCAGCCCCAGGTTCCAGGCGACGAGGTAGAACGCCAGTCCAGGGACGCCGATCAGCGCGGCCAGCCCCAGGCTGCCCCACGCGTCGAACGCCGGCCTGGCCCGGTCAAGGCCGACGGCCTTGACCGTCACCCCGCTGCGCCACAGCAGGTACAGGCCGAGCCCGCCCCACGCGGACAGCTGGAGCACGCTCAGCAGCTGGGCGATCAGGTCGAGCAGGTCGAACCGCGCCTGCGGGACGTTGATCGCCACCGTCTGCTGGTTGAGCGGGACCGGTCGCAGCAGGCTGTCCACCAGCCGCACCAGGCTGCGCAGCCCGGACAGGCCGAGGGTCACGCTGAAGACGAGCAGCAGCTCGACCTGGTAACCCCTGCGCTGGTCGGGCGTGAACCGCTCGGGCCCGAGCTCGCCCGGCCCCCTCGTCTGGTCGATCACCAGCTCACGTTAGCGGCGCTGCGCCAGGAACGGGCAGCCCATCAGCCTGCGCAGCTCCGAGGACAACTCGGACGGGGTCGCCACCGGGCGGGAGAACGCGATCCGCACGTCGTGGTCGGCGTCCTCCAGCTCCACCCGCAGCCGCAGGCCGAACCGGTCAAGGCCCAGCGGCCGGACGTGCCCGCCGCGCAGCCCCTCGGGCAGGTGCTGCACCAGCAGGCCCACCACGTCCCGGTGCGAGAGCTCCAGGTGGCGCAGCCAGTGGTCCTCGTGCGCGCAGAACGGGTCGGGCTCGGCCTGGGCGAACACCTCGGGGCGCAGCGAGGTCGTGGTCTCCGCGTCGGCGACCACCAGGGAGGCCGGGACCAGGCGCAGCGCGGTCAGCCCGTGGCCGACGTCGAGCAGGCGCGGGTCGGGGCGCTCCTCGGCGACCTCCACGCAGGCCTCGCGGGCGGCAGGCCCGTCGAGCGCGCGCAGCCAGCCGGTGATCCACAGCAGGCCGCGCACCGGCTCGCGCAGCGGCACGGCGGCGTGGTCGGCGATCTCCAGCATCGAGGTCACCTCGCCGAGCGCGGCGCGCGCCACCAGCGGGTGCTCGTCGGGCAGCAGCAGGGTCGCCTCGCCGCAGGGGTGCACGTGGTGCAGCTCCGGCACCACCCGGTCCTCGGCGCCGTCCGGCGGCAGCAGCGCGGCGCGCCCACCCCTGGTGGCGATGGTCCGCGCGCGCTCGGCAGGGTGCGGCGCGGGTGGTCTGCGGATCTCGGTCACCGCGTCACCTCCCCAACTTAGGGCAGCCTAACTTGCCGTGCGGTGGAAAAGGAAGTCCCCCGGTGGACGTACCCTGATCGTGCTTGGCGGAGGTGCTCGTGGTCGTGCCCAACCAGCCGTCCACCGAAGGGGCGGCTATCGATGACCGCTGGACCCACCACTGCCTCGAGACGGCCAGCCGGCGGGTGTTCGGCTGGGTCGTGCTCGGGGCGCTGGCGTTCACCGCTCAACTGGTGCTGGTCCTCTGGTCCGACGTGCCCTCGCACGTCCCGTTCGCGCTGCTCGCGTTCTCGCTCGGCTCCATAGCCTGGGGCCTGGTGCGCAGGCCGTCGCCCGCCGGGGCGATGCGCGAGGAGCCGTGGCGGTTCGCGCGGGTCCATTGGAGCAACGGCAGGCTCGTCGTGCACGGCGAGGAGAGGTCCTCGGTGCTGGAGGTGCGCGGCGCGGGCCCCCTGGTGCGCGGCCGGATCGGCAAGCACCGCAGGGCCTGGCTCGTGCTCCCGGACCGGCAGGGCAACACCGTGGTGACGTTCCGGGGCGTGCCGAAGCTGTTCCCGGCGCGGGTGCTGCGCGCGCCCGTGCGGCGCGGGACCGGCAAGGCGGCCGGGTCGTCTGCGGGCGCGGCGAGGGGCGTGAAGGCCGGGCGCACCCGGCGTGGGTCCGCGGGGACTCGGAAGCGCAGCACGGGACGTGACCGCTCGCAGGGCTGACGCCCGTTCGAGTGTCGCTGGAACCGGGGGAGCCCGGTGACGTCCGGTGCTCGCCGCCCGGCCCGCCCCGATCTTGGTCGGGCCCGGTCCCGGCCGCCTGTCCCGACCTCGGCCTGCCCCGCTCCCGACCGGGATCGGCAGGCCCGCCCTAGTCCAGGTCCGGTCCCCGGCGCGACCACGACCACGCGTACCTCGGGTCCTCGCCCGCCAGCGCGGCCTCGCCCAGCTCCAGCGGCCGGAACGTGTCCACCATGACGGCGGTCTCGTCGAAGGCCTCCACGCCCAGCGAGGCCTCCACCGCCCCCGGCTGCGGTCCGTGCGCGCAGCCCGCCGGGTGCAGCGACAGCGACCCGAGCCCGATGCCGGAGCCCTTGCGCGCCTCGTAGTCCCCGCCCACGTAGAACATCAGCTCGTCCGAGTCGACGTTCGCGTGGTTGTAGGGCACCGGCACGGCCAGCGGGTGGTAGTCGACCTTGCGCGGCACGAACGAGCACACCACGAAGTTGGGCCCCTCGAACGTCTGGTGCACCGGCGGCGGCTGGTGCACCCGCCCGGTGATCGGCTCGAAGTCCCCGATGTTGAACACCCACGGGTACAGGCAGCCGTCCCAGCCCACCACGTCGAACGGGTGCGCCGCGTAGGTCATCCTGGTCAGCCCGGCCCGGTGCCGCACCAGCACGTCCACGTCCTCGCCGTCCACCAGCAGCGGCTCGGCGGGCCCGCGCAGGTCCCGCTCGCAGTACGGCGAGTGCTCCAGGAACTGCCCGCGCGCCGACAGGTACCGCTTCGGGGGCCCGATGTGCCCGGTGGCCTCCAGCACGAGCAGGCGCATGGGCGTCCGCGGCACCACCCGGTGGGTGCAGGAGGTCGGGAGCACCACGTAGTCCCCGGACTCGACCGCCAGCGCGCCGTAGACCGTCTCGACCACGCCCTCGCCGGACTGCACGTACAGCAGCTCGTCGCCGAAGGCGTTGCGGTAGAGCGGGCTGGGCTCGGTGGCGGCGGCGAAGCAGATCACCACGTCGGCGTTGCCGAACAGCACCCTGCGGCCGGTCACCGCGTCGGCCGCGCCGCCCGCGCCCGACCCGACCAGGGGATCGGTCTTGAAGTGCCGGGGCTTGAGCGGCAGGTTCGGGACGAGGGGTCCTCGGGCGTCCGGGACGGTCACCGCGTCGACGATCGCGGTCGGCAGGTGGCGGTGGTAGAGCAGGGCCGAATCGGCCGAGAAGCCCTCCACCCCCATCAGCTCCTCCGCGTACAGGGAGCCGTCCGGAGAGCGGAACTGGGTGTGGCGCTTTCGGGGGATCTCCCCGACCTGGCGGTAGTGCGGCATCGGTCACCCCGGACGTTCGATAATCGGACATCTTTGTTCATTGACCGGTACGCCACTAGCGTGTCAGCCGTGTCAAGCGCCTTCGAACTCCGTGCGCCCGGTCCTCGCGGCACACCACCACTGCTCGCGCGGCTGGTGGACGACGCCGCGCTGTTCCCTCCCGGCGACGCGACCATGGCCGACGCCGTGCGCGGTTACCTGGACTCGCGCTCCGGCGACTGGGCCGGACCGCTGAACCTCTTCCTGTGCCCGGCCTCCCGGCTGGCCGAGCTGATCACCGAGCTGATCAAGGTGAAGCCGGTCAAACCGGTCGCCCTGTCGCTCGTGATCGACACCGGTCTCGGCGGGGTCCCGAAGGCGGTGTCGATCGTCGAGTCGCGCAGCGAGCTGCTGGCGCTGCGCATGGTCGAGATGCCCGCCCCCTCCGACGTGGACGAGGTGTGGCTGGAGCGCGTCTCGGAGTTCGTGCCCGAGGACGTCATCCGCGTGGTCGAGCCGCGCAGGGGCGGCGCCGAGTGGCTCGATGGGGTGCGCCGGGTCATCGAGCACGGGAGCTGGCCCAAGCTGCGCTGCGGCGGGATGCGCAAGGAGAACTTCCCGAGCGTCGACGAGGTCGCCGACTTCCTGGCCGTCGTCAGCGGCGGCGGGGTGGCCTTCAAGGCGACCGCGGGCCTGCACCACGCGGTGCGGCACGAGGACCCGGAGACCGGGTTCACCCACCACGGGTTCCTCAACCTGCTGGTCGCCACCGCCCGCTCGCTGTCCGGCGGGGACGTGCGCGCCGCGCTGTCCAGCACCGACGCCGAGGCGCTCACCGCCGAGGCCAAGGCGCTGTCCGACCAGGCCGCCCACGCGGTGCGCGGCGTGTTCGCCTCCTACGGCTCGTGCTCGCTGGCCGACCCGATCCGCGACCTGGAGGAGCTGGGCCTGCTGTGAGCTGGATCGAGGACCCGGCATTCGGGCCGGACCACCCGTTCGGGCCGCAAACGCTGCCCTACGGCGTCACCCCGGACGGCGTGGCCGTCCGGGTGGGCGACCGCGCGCTCCCGCTGCGCCCGCTCGCCGGGTCCTTCGGGCGGCTGGCCGACCTGGTGTCGGCGCCCGACCTGGACCCCCTGCTGCGCGCGGACCGCGCCACGTGGAGCGAGCTGCGGGCCAGGCTGGTCGAGCTGGTCACCGCGCCCACCGCCCCGCGCGGCGCGGCGCTCACCGACCTGGGCGGCGAGGTCCTGCCGTTCACCGTCGCCGACTACGTCGACTTCTACTCGTCCCGGCACCACGCGGAGAACGTCGGCCGGATCTTCCGGCCGGACGGGGACCCGCTGCTGCCCAACTGGACCCACCTGCCGGTCGGCTACCACGGCAGAGCGGGCACGGTCGTCGTGTCCGGCACGCCCGTGGTCCGCCCGCGCGGCCAGCGCCGCGCCGAGGGCGGCCCGGTCTTCGAGCCCAGCGCCCGGCTGGACGTCGAGGCCGAGGTGGGCTTCGTGTGCGGCGGCCCGCCCGCCTCCCGGCTCACCCCCGACCGCGCCGCCGACCACGTGCTCGGCGTCGTCCTGGTCAACGACTGGTCCGCGCGCGACGTGCAGGCCTGGGAGTACCAGCCGCTCGGCCCGTTCCTGGCCAAGTCGTTCGCCACCAGCGCGTCGGCCTGGATCACCCCGCTGGAGGCGTTCGCCGTCGCCAGGGTCGCCCCGCCCGCGCTGCCCAACCCGGTGCTGCCGCACCTGGTGGAGGAGCGGCCGTGGGGGCTGGACCTGACCCTGGAGGTCGAGTGGAACGGCGAGGTGGTCTCCCGGCCGCCGTTCCGCGAGATGTCCTGGACGTTCGCCCAGCAGCTCGCGCACCTGTCGTCCAACGGCGCCCCGGTGCGCCCCGGCGACCTGATCGCCTCCGGCACCGTCTCCGGGCCCGAGGTCGACGAGCGCGGCTCGTTCCTGGAGCTGACCTGGAACGGGCGCGACCCGGTGGTGGTCGCGGGCGCCGAGCGGTCGTTCCTGGAGGACGGGGACACCGTGCGCATCACCGCCACCGCCCCCGGTCCTGACGGGTCCGTCGTCGGCCTCGCCGAGGTCGTGGGCACCGTGCTGGCCGCCGCGCCGGTCCCGGAGCGGTAGTCGTGAGCCGGTCACCGGAGGCCGGGCGCGCCGACCAGAAGGAGAGCTCGCTGACCCTGGAGCGGGGCCTCGCGCTGCTCCAGGCCGTCGCCGACGCCGAGTCCGACGCGCCCACCATCAGCGAGCTGGCCACCGCCATCGGCGCGTCCCGCGCGGCCGTCTACCGGCTGCTCGTGCCGCTCCAGGCGCGCGGCCTGGTCCGCCGCGAGGGCTCCAAGGTCCGGCTGGGCCTCGGCGTGCTGCGGCTGGCCGCCAACGTGCTGCCGCAACTGCGCATCGCCGCGCAGCCCGCGCTGCGCGAGCTGGCCGAGACCGTGGGCGCCACCGCGCACCTGACGGTCGCGGACGGGGCGGAGGCGCAGGCGGTGGCCGTGGTCGAGCCGTCGTGGACGGCGTTCCACGTCGCCTACCGCGTGGGCAGCAGGCACCCGGCCCACCGCGGCGCGGCGGGGCGGGCGATCGGCCTCTCGACCGAGGGGTTGCAGTGGATCGTCTCCTCGGGCGAGCTCCAGCACGGCGCGTTCGGCGTAGCGGCGCCCGTCAGGGGGGTGCACGGGCTGCGGGCCAGCGTCGGCGTCGTGTCCCTCGACGAACTGGTCGGCGACCGGGTCGGCCCGCAGGTCGTGGCCGCCGCGCAGCAGGTCGCGGACGCGCTGCGCTGAGCGATCCCAGGACCTTGGTCCTGGGCACCGCAGGACCACGGCACCTGAGGTCCGACCCCTACGCCGACCTACGGTCGCCGTGTGAACGTCCTCGACCTGTCGCGGTGGCAATTCGGCATCACCACCGTCTACCACTTCCTGATGGTGCCGCTGACGATCGGTCTCTCGCTGCTGGTCGCGGCGATGCAGACGGCGTGGGTGCGCACGGGCGATCGCAAGTACCTCGCCATGACGAAGTTCTGGGGCAAGCTGCTCCTGATCAACTTCGCCATGGGCGTCGTGACGGGCATCGTCCAGGAGTTCCAGTTCGGCATGAACTGGAGCGCCTACTCGCGCTTCGTCGGGGACGTCTTCGGCGCGCCGCTGGCGATGGAGGGCCTCGCGGCGTTCTTCGTCGAGTCCACGTTCCTCGGGCTGTGGATCTTCGGCTGGGACCGGCTGTCCAAGAAGGCGCACCTCGCGTGCGCCTGGGCGTTCTCGCTCGCGACGATGCTGTCGGCCTACTTCATCCTGGCCGCCAACTCGTGGATGCAGCACCCGGTCGGCACGATCATCTCCGACGAGGGCCGCCCGCAGCTGGTCTCGATCGGCGAGGTGCTGACCAACAACACCACCCTCGCGGCCTTCCCGCACGTCATCTTCGGCGCGTTCGCCGTGGCCGCCGCGTTCCTGGTCGGCATCGCCTGCTGGCACCTGTGGAAGCGCAGCGACGAGGAGCCCGTGTGGCGCGCCTCGGTGAAGCTCGGCGCGTGGGTCGGCATCGTCTCCTTCGTCGGCCTGGCGATCACCGGCGACTTTCAGGGCAAGCTGATGTTCCAGCAGCAGCCCATGAAGATGGCCGCCGCCGAGGCGCTGTGCCACACCGAGGAGCCCGCCGCCTTCTCGATCTTCGCGGTCGGCGACGTGAGCCGCGCGGACTGCGAGTCGGTCAAGAGCATCACCGTCCCGGCCCTGCTGTCCTTCCTGGCGCACAACGACTTCTCCAGCGAGGTCAAGGGCGTGCAGGACCTGGTGACCGAGTACCAGGCGAAGTACGGCGAGAACTACCCGGTCGACGAGCGGCTCGGCGAGCTGTCCGGCCAGCCCATCGACTACGTGCCGATGCTGCCCGTCACCTACTGGGGCTTCCGCCTGATGATCGGCTTCGGCGCGGTCTCGGCGCTGGTCGGCGCGATGGCGCTGTGGCTGGTCCGGGGCGGCAGGCGGGCGCCGACCGGCAAGTGGTTCCCCCGGCTGATGCTGCTGAGCATCGCCACCCCGTTCCTGGGCAACAGCTTCGGCTGGATCTTCACCGAGATGGGGCGCCAGCCGTTCGTGGTCGCGCCGAACCCGACGGGCGTCGACGGGGTCTGGATGTTCACCGCCAGCGCGGTCTCGGCCAACACGGTCGGCGAGGTGCTGACCTCGGTCACCGTGCTGACCCTGCTGTACGGCGTGCTCGCGGTCGTGGAGGTCTTCCTCCTCAAGAAGTACGTCGCGGGCGGTGTCGCCGGGGTCATGCCGCCGGTGAAGCCGAAGACCGGCGACGGCAAGGACAAGGACTCCGACGACAAGAGCGATGACGATGACGACGTCCTCGCGTTCGCGTACTGAGAGGGGGTGCTGACGTGGAGACGTTCTGGTTCTGCGTGATCGCCCTGTTCTGGCTGGGCTTCCTCTTCCTGGAGGGTTTCGACTTCGGCGTCGGGATGCTGCTGCCGGTTCTGGGCAAGGACAACACCGAGCGCCGGGTCATGATCAACACGATCGGGCCGGTCTGGGACGGCAACGAGGTCTGGCTGATCGTCGCGGGCGCGGCCACGTTCGCCGCCTTCCCGCTCTGGTACGCGTCGCTGTTCAGCACCGCGTTCCTCGCGCTGCTGCTGTTCCTGGTGGCGCTCATCGGGCGCGGCGTGGCCTTCGAGTACCGGGGCAAGGTCGACAGCGAGCGGTGGCGCCGGAACTGGGACCGGGTGATCATCTCCACGTCCTGGGTCGCCTCGTTCGGCATCGGCTTCGTGCTCACCACCAACGTCCACGGCCTCCCGATCGACGAGATCGGCGACCGGGTCGGCGGCCCGTTCAGCTACCTCACCTGGCAGGGGATCGTCGGCGGCCTGGCCGTCTCCGGGTTCTCGCTGGTCCACGGCGCGCTGTTCACCGCGCTCAAGACCGAGGGCGAGATCCGGGAGCGGGCCCGCGCGCTGGTGCTCAAGATGGCCCCGGTCGCGCTGCTGCCGCTGGTGGTGACCCTGCTGGTGGTGCAGTTCGAGTTCGGCGGCGCCGCCACCTGGGGCGCCACCGTCGTGGTGCTGCTCGCGGCGGTCGGCTCGCTGGCCCGGCTGTGGGCGGGGCGCGAGGGGCAGGCGTTCGCGCTGATGGGCGTCGCGGTCGTGGCGACGGTGATCGCGCTGTTCGGGGCCATGTACCCGAACGTGCTGCCGTCCACGGTCGACCCGGCGTTCTCGCTGACGATCGAGAACGCGTCCTCCAGCTCGTACACCCTGACCGTCATGACCTGGGTCTCCGCGTTCGGCGCGCCCGCCGTGCTGGTCTACCAGGGCTGGACCTACTGGGTGTTCCGCAAGCGCATCGGCGTCAAGAGCATCCCCCCGGTG
>NZ_JBQGCX010000276.1:0-6636 GCF_052038725.1 Actinosynnema sp. | reverse complement strand
CGGTGCTCGGGTTCCTGCTGCTGCAGACGGTTCCGGGGGTCGCGGCGCGGTGGCGGGCGGACGCGGTCGCGCGCCGGTAGCGCAGCGGGGTCGCGGGTGTGCGCGGAGTGCTCGTCTCGGGCGCGACATCACTGGTCATCGGCCATTCCGCCGGTTTTTGTCGGTGCCGCCGGCTACCGTGCTCCCCAGATCACACGACGAGGGAGCGATCGCATGTCTGCCACGACGACCTACCTGGAGCTGTCCGAGGCCGGCGGTGGTGCGCACAAGTTCTACGAGGTGCGGGTCGACGGCGCCGAGGTCACCATCACCTTCGGGCGCATCGGGGAGTCCGGGCAGGTCCGGCAGTCCTCCTTCGCGGACCACGACAAGGCGGTCAAGGCCGCGCAGAAGAAGATCGGCGAGAAGGTCCGCAAGGGCTACGCCGAGGCCGTGCGGGGCGTGCGGCAGCGGCGGGCGGTGAGCAGGCGGGAGATCGTCAGCACCCGGTCGACCGCGCGGCAGGCACCCGTGCTGTGGCGGTTCGCCTCCGGGGCGCCCGCGTTCGGGATCTTCATCGGCGAGGACCACGCCTGGGTCGGCAACGAGAACGGCGACGTCTACACGCTCACCCACGACGGTCAGGTCACCGGGCGGTTCGGGCTGCCCGACGCGGTCAAGTGCATCGTCGCCGACGACTTCTGGATCTACGCGGGCTGCGACGACGGCAAGGTGTACGACCTGGGCGGCAAGGTGCCGCGCGTGGCGTACGAGATCTCCGAGGACGTCGACATCTACTGGCTCGACATCCACGACGGCGTGCTCGGCGTGTCCGACCGGCAGGGCCGGGTGACGGTGGTCGACCACGAGGACGAGTTCCAGTGGTCGCGGCGCGCCAGCGGCGACGGGGCGTGGATGGTGCGGTGCTCGGACGAGGGGATCTTCCACGGGCACTCGCGGGGCGTCACGCACTACAGCGGGCGCGGGGACGAGGCGTGGCACTCGGACACGTCCGGGGCGGTGCTGTTCGGCTGGCAGGAGCGGGACGCGGTGTACGCGGGCACCTCGCGCGGGCTCGTGCACCGGTTCGCCAAGTCGACCGGGCGCGAGACCGCGTCCTACCGGTGCGACGCGGCGGTGTTCTCCTGCGCGACCTCGCCGGACGGGGAGTTCGTGTTCGCCGGGGACAACCAGTCGTCGGTGTACTGCTTCGCCGCCGACGGCACCCGGCTGTGGAAGCTGGCCACGGGCTGCGGGTCGGCGTTCTCCATGCAGTACCGGGACGAGCGGCTGTACCTGGTGACCACGGACGGCTCGCTGGCCTGCCTGGACGCGAGCCCGGAGGCGGTGCGCGCGGCCGAGCAGGGGCAGGTGCCGGAGCGGGTGGACGTCAAGGCGGGGGCGATCGCCCGCGTCGAGGCCACGGCCGAGGTGGAGGTCGTGTCGGTCGCGCACGTGCCCGCCGGGGAGGGCGTGGTCGTGGAGTGCGTGCAGGAGGGCGGCAGGCTGCGGGTGCACGTCGTGTCGGACGGGTACGAGTGGTCGCGCGGGGTGCAGTTCCCGAAGAACATCCGGGTGCCGGGGGCGCGGTACCTGGTGAGCGACGTGGTGACCTCGGCGAACGGGGCGTTCTACCGGGTGCGCGGGGAGATCAGGCGGTTGAGCTGAGCGAGGGGCGGGAGCGCCCGCCCAGGGCGCTCCCCCGCCTCACAGCCAGTCGTGCTCGCGCGCGTACCGGGCCGCCTCGTGCCTGGTGCGCGTCTGCGTCTTCTGCATCGCGTTCGACAGGTAGTTGCGCACGGTCCCCTCGGCCAGGTGCAGCCGGGCGGCGATGTCGGCCACCGAGTAGCCCTCGCTCGTCACGCGCAGGACGTCGACCTCGCGGTCGGTGAGGGGGCAGTCGTCCACGACGGCCAGCGCGGACACGTCCGGGTCCACCCAGCGCTTGCCGCCGTGCAGGGTCTTGATCACGGTCGCGATGTGCGAGGGGTCGGCGGCCTTGCTGACGAAGCCCTGCACGCCCAGCTTCAGCGCCTTGCGCAGCACGCCGGGGCGGGCGTGCCTGGTCAGCATCAGGATCACCTGGCCGGGCAGCTCGGCGCGGATGCGGGCGACCGCGCCGAGGCCGTCGACGCCGGGCCTCTCCAGGTCGACGACGAGCACGTCGGGCGGGTGGCGCTGGGTGGCGTCGCCGGCGGACTCGCCGTCGTGGGCCTCGGCGAGCACGGTGATCTCGCCCTCCAGCGGCAGCAGCGCCGCCATGGCCTTGCGCAGCAGCGCCTCGTCGTCGGCGAGCACCACGGTGGTCATCGGTCCCCCTCCTGGCCGGTCGCGGGCAGCCGCGCCGCGGTCGTGAAGGAGCCGTCGCGCTGCTCGGCGGTCAGCGTCCCACCGCGCCCGGCGAGGCGTTCGGCCAGGGCGGCGAGTCCGCGCAGTGCGGGCGGGGCGTCCTGGGCGCCGTCGTTGACGATGGTGATCGCGGACGCGGACAGGGTGATGGCCACGCGGGTGGCCTGGGCGTGCCGCAGGATGTTCGTGGTGGTCTCGCGCAGCACCTGGCCGAGCAGCTCGCTCGCGCCTTCGTCCACATCGGACTCGCGGCGCAGCCGCACCCGGATTCCCGCCGCCTCGAACAGGTTCTTGGCGTTCTCCAGCTCGGCGGACAGGTTGAGCCGCCGCTGCGCGTACACCAGGTCCTTGGTCTGCGCGATGGTGTCGGCGACCAGGGCGTGCACCTCCCGCAGCTCCTCCTCGGCGCGGTCCACGTCCACCCGCAGCAGCTTCCGCGCCAGCGCGACCTTGAGCTTGACCACGTGCAGCGTGTGCCCCTGGATGTCGTGCAGGTCGCTCGCGAACCGGACCCGCTCGCGCACCACCGCCAGCTCGGCCTCGCGCTCGCGGGCCTCGTCCAGCTCGTTGACGATGTCGTAGAACCGCTGGCTGGGGAACATCGCCGCGGCCATCAGCGCGGTGACCGCGGCGGGGAGGGTGACGTACTCGTGGAGGACGTCGGGGCCGTCGAGCAGGACCTTCACCCCGCCCACGGCGGCGGTGAACGCGATCAGCCCGACGATCGCCGGGTAGCGGTGGCGGGGCAGCGTGGGGATCGCGAACGTGCCGACGATCGCGAGGCCGAGGTACCCGGTGGCCCCGCCGGTGACCAGCGCGGTGAGCACCCACACCGCGGCGCCCGCGGCCAGCAGCGGGAGCAGGAACCGGTGCAGGTCGCCGGAGGTCCACAGCAGGTAGCCGACCACCCCGACCGACGCCCCGACCAGCATGACGGCGGCCTGGACGAGGGTGGTGGCGTCGACGAAGATGCTCACCGCGGCCACCAGGACCAGCGGCGGGACCCCGCTGAGGAGGTTGAGCCTGCGGATGGGCCCTCGCGTGACCACCGTCCGCTCGCGCTCGCGCGGTGATCCGGTCCTCATGGGGTTTCTCCGTGGTCGGGGGCGGGCCGCCCACCAGTGTGCGGTGTGGACGGACCGGGCCGCCAGTGACGTGGTGTCACGGGTGGGCCCTGAGAGATGTCACGGGTGATCGGTGACGCGGGCGCACTGCCGGGTGAGCGCCGCGGCGGCTGGAATTGGCGCCATGACCTCCACCGCTGTCATCGACGTCGAGAAGCTGAACCTGGCCTACGGCGACTTCCAGGCCGTGAAGGACCTGTCGTTCCAGGTCCGGCGCGGTGAGCTGTACGCGCTGCTGGGCACCAACGGGGCGGGCAAGACCTCGACGCTGGAGATCGTCGAGGGGCACCGGGGCGCCACGTCCGGGACCGTGCGGGTGTTCGGCAAGGACCCGCGCGACCGGCGGGCGGTGCGGCCCCGGATGGGGATCATGCTGCAGGAGAGCGGGTTCGCGCCGGAGCTGACGGCGCGCGAGTCGGTGGCGCTGATCGGGGCGCTGAGCGGGCGCGAGGACGACGTGGACCGGGTGCTCGACGTCGTCGACCTGACCCGCAAGGCGGGCACGAAGGTCTCGCAGCTGTCCGGCGGCGAGAAGCGGCGGCTGGACTTCGCGACCGCCGTGTACGGCACCCCCGACCTGATCTTCCTGGACGAGCCGACGACCGGCCTGGACATCCAGTCCCGCGACGACCTGTGGGAGGCGGTGGACCGGTTGCGGGAGAACGGTTCCACGATCGTGCTCACCACGCACTACCTGGAGGAGGCGCAGCAGCGCGCCGACCGGATCGGGCTGATGCACCGGGGCTCGCTCCGGCGGGAGGGCACGGTGGCCGAGCTGACGCGGGCGCTGCCGTCGGCGATCCGGTTCTCCCTGCCGCCGAACGCCCCGCAGCCGCCGCTGCCCGCCATGCGGCTCGACGGCGGGGCGCTGCGGGTGGAGACGTTCGAGCTGGAGGACGACCTGTACGCGCTGCTGGGGTGGGCGCGCGCGAACGGGGTGGCGCTGCCGGACCTGGAGGCCGGGCCGACCCGGCTGGACGACGTGTTCCGCTCGCTCGACGACAACTGACCGCTTCTCACCACCGCCGCTTTTTCCACCACCGGGGAAGGGAATCCCATGTTCTCGATCGCGCTCAGCGAGCTGCGCCAGCTGTTCCGCAACCGGCTGGTGCTGATCACCAGCCTGGTCATGCCCGCGGCGGTCAGCGCGTTCTTCATCAACCAGCACGAGGTGTTCGCCGGGCTCGGCGGGCTCGGGTACATCGCGACGATCGTGCTGTTCACCGTGGCCTCGATCGGGCTGTACACGACCGTGGTGACCACGCTGGCCTCCCGCAGGCAGAACCTGTTCCTCAAGCGGCTGCGCTCGACGCCGCTGAGCGACGCGGGCATCCTCGCCGGGCTGGTGCTGCCGCTGACGCTGATCTCGCTGGTGCAGGTCGCGGTGATCCTGGTGGTGCTGGCGGCGGTGACCAGCGCGCCGGAGAACCCGGCGCTGCTGGTGGTGGCGGTGCTGGCGACGCTGGTGATGCTGCTGGGGCTGGGGCTGGCGACGGCCGGGGTGACGAACTCGCCGGAGCACGCGCAGGTGACGACGCTTCCGGTCACGCTCGGCGTGATCGGCGTGGCGAGCTGGGTGGGCATCGCGGGGACCGAGGAGCTCGCGCTGGTCAAGCGGCTGCTGCCGGGCGGCGCGGCGGCGGAGCTGGTGGGCGACGCGTGGAACGGGGGCGCGGAGCTGGGCGACTCGCTGCTGCTGCTGGGGCCGACGCTGGCGTGGGTCGTGGTGGCGGTGCTGCTGGCGGCCCGCATGTTCCGCTGGGAACCGCGCCGCTGAGCGGGCCCTGTGAGGTCGGCCACCGGTTCCGGGTGGGGTCGCCGCGCCGCACGTACGCTGCGGCGACCCTCCGGACGGCCGAACGAGGACCCGATGCCTTACACCGTCATCCTGCGCACCGGAGCCCTGGACTCGGCGATCGCCGGGGCGGGGCTCGACGGCGTCTCCGCGGCGGCGGCGATGTCGCTGTCGCCGTCGGCGCTGGCCGTGGTGCGCGCGGGCGTGCGACCGCCGGACGCGGAGTTCATCGCGGGGGCGCTGGTGGCGTTCCCGGAGCTGGGGTTCGGGGACCTGTTCGAGATCACCCGCGAGGCGGACGACGAGCTGGGCGACGAGCTGGGCGACGAGGCGGACGACTGATCCCGCCGGGGCTGCGGCCGGGGAAGCGCTGCGGCGGGACCGGACCGCCCACCGGCGGACGGCAGCCCGGTCGCGGCTCGCCGCGCCGCGACGAGCCCGAGCACGCGCTCCGCCGCCTCACCGGGGTCCTCGTGCTCCCACACCCGCACGACGAGCCACCCCGCCTCGGCCAACCGGGCGTCGGTGTCGCGGTCGCGCAGCACGACCCCGCGGAGCTTGAGCCGCCACCACGTCCGGTTGGCGCGCGGGAGCTGACCGTGGTCCGGGCAGGAGTGCCGGAAGCAGCCGTCGACGAAGAGCGCCACGCGGGCGCCCCGGAGCAGGACGTCGACGCGCCTGCGGCGGTTCGTGCCGGGCGGTGAGCGGTCCACGACGAAGCGCAGCCCCCGGCGGTGGAGGGCGCTGCGCAGCGCGAGCTCGGGCCGGGTGCCGGACGCGCGCATACGACGCATCACCTTCGCCGTGGCGGGAGAGCTGGGCGGTGGTGGCGGATCGGGATCGGTGTACCTGCACACGTGGGCGCGGTCCCGGGGACCACCGACCGTTCCGGCGTCCCGCCCGTCACCACCCCAGGGCCCTGATCGGCCCCAGCACCGCGCCCACCCGCACCGCCGCCGCGGGCTGATCGGTGCGGCGCTCCTCCAGCGGGGTCATGCCGCGCAGGGCGCGGTTGCGGGCGCCGTCGGGTTCGGTCGCGAACAGGACCGCCGCGCTCGCCTCGCCGTCGCCGCCCGCCAGCGACCAGGCCCACTGGCCGCTCTCGTCCAGGCTCCCCGCCGGGGCGGCGGGATCCACCTGACCCGGTTCGACGACCGCGTGGGGCGTCCTCGGCTCCGACGCCGCGTTCGGGGCGCGCCACACCACCTGCCCGTCCTTGCGCACCTCGGACACGTGGTAGGGCTGCCGGTACTCGCCGTACAGTGCCACGAACGCGGCGGCCAGGCGCATCGGGGTGGTCGCGAGGGTCCCGCGCTCGCCGTCGACCTCGGTGACCAGCATCCGCTCCAGCCGCTCCGGGTACCCGTCCTTGGTCGCGCCGTCGCCGAG
>NZ_JBQGCX010000275.1:0-7570 GCF_052038725.1 Actinosynnema sp. | reverse complement strand
TGCTGCTGGGCGCGACCGGGGTCGCCTCGGCCGACCGGCGCGGGGGCCGCCGGTCGGGCCGGGGGCCGGGGAGCGGACCGAGGTCACGCTGATCACCGGTGACCGGGTGGTGCTGCGCGGCGGCGGGCTCGGCGAGGTCGTGGCCGGTCCGGGCCGGGAGCGCCAGGTGTTCCGGACCTCGGTGGCCGGTGGGCGGCTGCACGTGGTGCCGCAGGACGCGGTGCCCGCGCTGGCGTCGGGGAAGCTGGACCCCAGGCTGTTCGACGTGACCGGGCTGGTCGACGCCGGCTACGACGACGCGCGCCGGGACAGCGTGCCGGTGGTCGTCACGCGCGACGGCGGCGGGCGGACCTCGGCGCTGGAGGTCGGCCGGGAGCTGCCGCTCGTGGGCGCGGTCGCCGCGCGGGCCCCGAAGTCCGGGGCGGCGTTCCCGCAGCTGCTGGCCGATCCGGGCGTGCGGGCAGGCCGGGCACGATCGGCTCTCCCGGTTCCGCCGACTCGGCGCTGACCGTGGGCGCGGTGGACCGGCAGGACGGGCTAGCCCCATTCTCCAGCCGGGGGCCGCGCCTGGGCGACAGCGCCGTGAAGCCGGACGTCACCGCGCCGGGCACCGACGTCGTCGCCGCCCGCTCCCGGCACGGCATCGAGGGCACGCCGGTGGACGAGGGGCACGTGTCGATGTCCGGCACGTCCATGGCCACCCCGCACGTCGCGGGCGCCGCCGCGCTGCTCAAGCAGCGGCACCCGGACTGGTCGGGGCGGCGGATCAAGGCCGCGCTGGTGGCCTCGGCCACGCCGAACCCGGCGCTGACCCCGCACCAGCAGGGCTCCGGCCGGGTGGACGTGGCGCGGGCGCTGGCGCTGGAGGTGTCGGCGGAGCCGTCGAGCCTGGCGCTGGGCGTGCGGGAGTGGCCGCACGACGACGAGCCGGTGACCGGGGACCTGGTGCACCGCAACGACTCCGACGCGCCCGTGGCGCTGGACCTGGCGGTGGACGCGGTCGGCCCGGACGGGCGGCCGACCACCGGCGTGCTCACCGTCGCCCCCGCCGCGCTGACCGTGCCCGCGGGCGGGACGGCGACGGCGCGGGTCACCGGCGACACCCGCCCGGACGTGCCGGACGGCGCGCACAGCGGCCTGGTCACCGCGTCGTCCGGCGGCGGGGTGCTGGTGCGCACCCCGGTGTCCGTCGAGCGGGCCCAGGAGCGGTGCTCGCTCACCGTGCGGCACGTCGGGCGCGACGGCGGGCCCGCCGAGGAGAGCGACACGGCCGTGATCGACCTGGACCAGCCCAGCCCCCGGTACTCCGTCGGCGCGGAGAGCACCGCGACCCTGCCGCCCGGCGAGTACGGGGTCTGGTCCTCGGTGGCCTCGGGCGGTGGCGGGGCGCTGCTGACCAGGCCAGCGCTGGTGCTGGACCGCGACACCACCATCACCGTGGACGCGCGCGAGGCCGAGCCGCTGCGGGTGACCCCTCCGGACCCGGAGGCCGAGCCCCTGGTCGGCGGCTACACGATCAACCAGGTCCACGAGGGGCGCACGACGAGCTACACCTACCTGTTCCCCGGCGGGTTCCCCGAGGAGCTGTGGGTGGGGCGCAACGGCGGGGAGCTGCCCGCCGGGCAGCAGTCCCGGTCGGTGGGCGCCCAGTTCGCGGGCGGGGACGGCTCGTTCTACTGCTTCGGGTGGGAGGAGCCGGGGGTGGGGGCCGGGTTCGTCCGCGAGCCCGCGGCGGGCGAGCTGGCGACCGTGCGCACCACCGTCGGCCCGGCGCCCGAGGGGCAGCGGGCCTCGCACGCCGGGAACCCGGTGTTCGGCGACGGCAGCGGGTGGGGCGCGTCCTCGGAGGTGGCCGCGCCGGGCGTCGTCGTCGACCACGTGAACACCGAGCCGGGGTGGCGCTGGACGTACACCCAGAACACGGCGGACTTCGCCTGGAGCGCGGGCCAGAGCAGCGGCGACGAGCGCTACCGGGCGGGCCGGGAGCACCGGCGCTCCACCAACGGGCCGGTGTTCGGCCCGGTGCTGGCGGACTGGAGCACCCCGCCGCTGGTGCGCGAGGGCGGTCAGCTCCGGTTCTCGCTGTCGCTGTTCGGCGACCGGGCGGGCAACCTCGGCGCGTCGGACACCGCGTCGGCGCGGACCGCGCTGGAGCGGAACGGGAAGCCGGTCGGCGAGAGCGCCTGGCCGGGCAGCGGCCAGTTCACCCTCGAACCGGGCGCGGCAAACTACCGGGTGTCCACCGAGGTGGTGCGGACCGGGGGCGCGTCGGACTTCTCGACGCGGCTCAGCGGCGCGTGGACGTTCCGCGCCGGCGCCGGGACGGGCCGGGCCGAGCTGCCGCTGACCCTGGTCCGGTTCACGCCCGCGCTGGACCGCGACGGCGCGGCGCGGGCCGGCTTCTCGCTGCTGCCGCTGGAGTTCCAGCGGGCCGGTGGGTCGAGCGGGCTGCGGTCGCTGACCGTGGAGGCGTCCTACGACGACGGGGCGAGCTGGGCGAAGGCCCCGGTGCTGCTGGGCAGCGCGCTGCTGGACCTGCCGCGCGCCGGGGAGTTCACGTCGTTGCGGGTCAAGGGCGTGGACGGGGTGGGCAACGGGTTCGAGCAGACCGCCATCCGGGCCTACAAGATCAAGCACTAGTCGGATCGCGGGGGCGCTCACCGCGTGGTGGGCGGGGGTCGTGGCGCGGCGGCGCTGGCGGTCGTGGCACTGCTGGCGGGCATCACCCCTGGGACCGGGCGGGAGCGTATCGCCTTCCACAGCACCACGTCCGGCGGCCGGGCCCGCGAGCTCAAGGGGTGGCGCACGTGTGGCCCGCGGGGAAGCAGGCGCAGTGCTCCCCCGCGTGGCCACTGCCTCACGGCAGGTTCAGCACCAGCTCCGACGGCGCGATCATGGTGCCGGTGTAGAACGGCAGCTCCTCGCGCACGTGACGGCGGGCCTCGGTCGCGCGCAGGGCGCGCATCAGGTCGACGATGCGGTGCAGCTCGTCGGCCTCGAACGCCAGCAGCCACTCGTAGTCGCCCAGGGCGAACGAGGCCACCGTGTTCGCCCGCACGTCCGCGTAGTCCCTGGCCGCGAGGCCGTGGTCGCGGAGCATGGTGCGGCGCTCCTCCTCGGGGAGGATGTACCAGTCGTAGGACCGCACGAACGGGTACACGCAGATGAACTTCCGCGCCTCCTCGCCCGCCAGGAACGCGGGGACGTGGCTGCGGTTGAACTCGGCGGGCCGGTGCAGGCCGACCTGGCTCCACACGGGGGTGGACAGCGCGCCCACCCTGGTGTGGCGGAACCCGGTGTAGGCGGCCTGGACCTGCTCGATCTCCTCGGCGTGCCACCAGATCATGTAGTCCGCGTCGGCGCGCAGACCGGCCAGGTCGTACACGCCGCGCACGGTGACGCCCTTGGCGGCGAGGCCGTCGATGTACTCCTGGGCCTCGGTCGCCGCGGCGGCGCGGTTCTCGCCGAGCGAGCCCGGCTGCGGGCCCTTGAAGACCGACCAGGCGGTGTAGCGGATGGTGTTGTTCAGCTCGTTGTAGTTCAGGTCGTCGGACATGGCCCCATCTTCCTCTTGCCGTGCACTCAACTCACCCGGCCGAGGACGTGCGCCGCGACACGCTGCGCGGCCTCGTCCCCGGTCGTGATGCAGGCGGGGATGCCGACGCCGTGCAGCGCGGCGCCCGCGACGGCCAGCCCCGGCGCGGCCTCGACGGCCCGCTCGACGCCCGCCACCAGGTCGAGGTGCCCGAGCCCGTACTGGGGCAGTCCGCCGCCCCACCGGGTCACGGACGTGTCGACGGGCTCGGCGGTGACGCCGGTGAGCTCGGCGAGGTCCGCGCGCACCGCCGCGACCAGCTCCTCGTCGGGGCGTTGCAACGACTCCACGTCGCCGTGCCTGCCGACGGAGCCGCGCACCAGCAGCGGGTCGGTCCCCAGGTGCGCCCACTTGCGGCTGGAGAAGGTGAACGCCTTGGCGGTGTACGGGGTGCCGCTCGCGTGCCGCTCGCCCTCGGCCAGCAGCACGCCGGAGCGCTCGGGCAGCTCGGTGCCCGCGGGCAGCGCGAGCGCGACCACGGCCATGGACGCGACCTCGATCCGCCCGAGGCCCTCGGCTGCGGCGGGGACCGCGTCGGCCAGGAGCTTGCGCGCGGACGGCGCGGGCACGGCGAGCACGACGCCGTCGACGTCGAGGTGCTCGGGCTGGGTGGCGGTCCCGATCTCCAACCGCCAGCCCTCGGCGGTCTTCGCGAGCCCGCGCACCGGCAGCCCGAGGCGCACGTCGGCCTTGGCGGCCTCGGCGAGCTTGTCGACCAGGGCGGCCATGCCGCCGCGCAGCGCGCCGAAGATCGGCGGGCGCGGACCGGAGGCGGCCTTCGCGGGCACGGGCATCGCGCGCGCGGCGGCGGCCAGCAGCGAACCCTCGCCCGCGTCGAGCGCCTCGGCCAGCTGCGGCATGGTGGCGCGCAGGCTCAGCGCGTCCGCGCGACCGGCGTACACCCCGCCCAGCAGCGGCCCGACCAGCCGGTCGGCGACCTCGGGGCCGAACCGCTCGCGCAGCAGCTCGCCGACCAGGACGTCCTCGCCGCCCAGGGCGATCGGCGGCAACCCCGGTTCGGCGGCGACCCTGGAAAGCGCTTCCTCGGACAGCACGTCCCGCACCGCCTCGGCGGAGGCGGGCACGCCCATCAGGGTGCGCGGCGGCACCGGCCGGACCTGCCCGCCCGCGAGGATCGTGGACGGCGCGCCGGTGGGGTGCACCAGCTCGTCGGCCAGCCCCAGCTCGGCCACCAGGTCGGCGGCCTCGGCGCGGCGGTGCAGGAACGCCTCGGCGCCCACGTCGTACAGCTTCCCGGCGAGCTCGACCGTGCGGAGCTTGCCGCCGAGCAGGGTCGCCTGCTCGACCAGGGTGATGGTGGCGCCGGGACCGAGCAGGGCGCGCAGCCGGTAGGCCGCGACCAGACCGGAGATCCCGCCGCCGACGACCGCTACCCGCGTGGCGTTCATCGCGACCGGTGCACCAGCTCGACGGCCTTGGTGATCACGTCCGGGTCGGTGTCCGGCAGGACGCCGTGGCCCAGGTTGAAGATGTGCCCGGAGGCCACCTTGCCCTCCTCCACGATCCGGTCGACCTCGCGCTCCAGCGCGGGGATCCCGGCGAACAGCAGCGCCGGGTCGAGGTTGCCCTGCACGACGGGCGGCGGCAGGTCAGGCGCGGCCTGGACCATGCGGCGCACCGCGACGTCCAGCGGGGTGCGCCAGTCGACGCCGACGACGTCCGCGCCCGCCTCGCGCATCGCGGGCAGCAGCTCGGTGGTGCCGACGCCGAAGTGGATGCGCGGCACGCCCGTGACGCTCTCCAGCACCCGCGCGGAGTGCGGGAGGACGAAGGTCCGGTAGTCGCGCTCGGACAGCGCGCCCGCCCAGGAGTCGAACAGCTGCACGGCCTTGACGCCCGCCTCGACCTGCACGCGCAGGAACTCGGCGGTGATGTCGGCGATCTTGGCCAGCAGGGCGTGCCACAGGTCGGGGTCGGAGTGCATGAGCGCCTTGGTGCGCTCGTGGTTGCGGCTCGGGCCGCCTTCGACGAGGTAGGAGGCGAGGGTGAACGGGGCGCCCGCGAAGCCGATCAGCGGGACCTCCCCGAGCTCCTTCAGCAGCAGCCCGATGGCGTCGGCCACGGGCCGCACGTGCCCGGCCTCCAGCTCCGGCAGGGCCGCGACGTCGTCGCGGGTGCGCACCGGGTGGGCCACGACCGGCCCGGTGCCCGCGACGATGTCCAGGTCGACACCGGCGGCCTTGAGCGGCACGACGATGTCGGAGAAGAGGATCGCGCCGTCCACGTCGTGCCTGCGGACCGGCTGCATGGTGATCTCGCAGACCATCTCCGGGTCGAAGCAGGCGTCCAGCATGGCCGTGCCCGCGCGCAGCGCCCGGTACTCGGGCAGCGAGCGGCCCGCCTGGCGCATGAACCACACGGGGGTCCGGGACGGGGTGCCGCCACGCGCGGCGACCAGCAGCGGGGGTTCGGTCATCTCGGTCATCTCGCCGACCATCGTCCCACGCGTCGAGAACGCGGTGCGGAGTGGTGGGTGGGTCGTCCATCACGCTGCGTCGCGAGTCAGCGGACCCGACTTGTGGATCTTCGGAGAGCCTGCGGAACGCCCGGCGCGCCTGCCCCGCGGGGCGGGGCCGACAGGCATACAGTCGGGCCCGTGACGGGAGACGCTGGGGAGCCCGAGCTGTTCCGGCGCGCGGTGCGGACCCTGAGATCGGTGCGGACCCGGCCCGAGGTCGAGCTGACCGAGGTGCGGGCGCCGCAGCGGTTGGCCCCGTGGGCGTTCGCGCTGACCGCCGAGGTGACCGGCCCCGAGGACGAGCTGTCCACGGGGCGGTTGGTGCTGCTGCACGACCCCGAGGGCGTGGAGGCGTGGTCGGGCTGCTTCCGGGTGGTCGCGTACGTGCGCGTGGAGCTGGACCCGGAGCTGGCCTCGGACCCGCTGCTGCCCGAGGTCGGGTGGTCGTGGCTGACCGACTCGCTGGAGCAGGCCGGGGCGGAGTTCACCGCGCTGGGCGGCACGGTGACGCAGACGTCGTCGGCCCGGTTCGGCGACATCGCGGCCCAGGGGCGCACCGACGACCTGGAGCTGCGGGCGTCCTGGACGGCCGTGGACGCCGAGCTGACCGCGCACGGCGCGGCCTTCTACGACCTGATGGCCACGGCCGTGGGCCTGCCCCCGGTCGGGGTGACGAGCCTGCGCTGACCTCGTGCTCCCTTGAAGCCCCCGATGGGGCTTCAAGGTCCCTTGCCCGCCGGAACCGCGGGCCGCCGACGAGCCGCGAACCCGACGGCGTCCCCGCTCCGCCCTACTCGTCGTTCGCGCGCAGCACCCGCAGCGCGTTCGCACCCGCGAGCTTGGTGCAGTCCGCTTCGCTCCACCCGCGCTCCAGCAGCGCCGCGAACAGGTTCGGGTACCCCGACACGTCCTCCAGCCCGTTCGGCAGGAACGCGACCCCGTCGTAGTCGCCGCCGATCCCGATGTGGTCGATCCCGGCCACCTCGCGGGCGTGCTCGACGTGCGCCACGACGTCCTCGATCCCGACCTCCGGGGTCGGCCCGCCCGCGGTCCACGTCGCGGCGAACCGGTTCCTGGCGTCCAGGTCGTTGTGCCGCTGCCCGGCGTCCGCCATGGCCTCGCGCAGCCGGGCGTCCCAGGCCGCGTAGGCGGGTGACACGAACGCGGGCACGAATGTGACCATGCACACACCCCCGTTCCCGGCGAGGCGCTCCAGGACGGCGTCCGGGACGTTCCTCGGGTGGTCGGCCACGGCCCGGCAGGACGAGTGGCTGAACATGACGGGCCTGGTCGTGACGTCGAGGGCGTCGTTCATCGTCGTCTCGGCGACGTGCGAGAGGTCGACGATCATGCCGATCCGGTTCATCTCGCGCACGACCTCGCGCCCGAACGAGGTCAATCCATTGCTAACGGGTGCATCCGTGGCCGAATCCGCCCACGGGGTGTTCTCGTTGTGGGTCAGCGTCAGGTACCGGACGCCCAGCCTGCGCAGCCCC
>NZ_JBQGCX010000274.1:0-1779 GCF_052038725.1 Actinosynnema sp. | reverse complement strand
CGCACGGCCGCCGAACTCCAGCTCGCCGTCGGCGCGCCACCGGGCCACATCGCCCGTGCGGTACATCCGGGTGCCCGGCCCGCCGAACGGGTCGGCCACGAACCGCGCCGAGGTCAGCCCCTGTCGGCCCAGGTAGCCGCGCGCGAGCCCCGCGCCCGCCAGGTACAGCTCACCCGGCACGCCGGGCGGAACGGGCCGCAGCGCGGCGTCGAGCACGTACACCGCCGTGTTCGCCACCGGACGCCCGATCGGCACCGGCAGCGGGCACGCGGACAGGTCCGCGGGCAGCGGGAACGCGGTCACCACGTGCGTCTCGGCGGGCCCGTAGTGGTTGTGCAGCGCCCGCCCCGGCACGCGCCGCTGGAACTCGCGCAGCGCGCCGCCCAGCCGCATCGCCTCGCCCGCCTGGGCGAGCAGGCGCAGCGCGGGCAGGTCCCGGCCGCGCTCGTTCGCCGCCTCCGCCACGGCTTCGAGGACCAGGTCCGGCGCGTACAGCTCCTCGACGCGGTGCCGGTCGAGCCAGTCGACGAGCAGCTCGGCGCTGCGCCGCTGCTCCTCGTCCGGCACGACCAGGGTCTTGCCGAACAGCAGCGCGGACAGGATCTCCTGCGCGGACACGTCGAAGCTGGTGGAGGTGAACTGGGCGACCCGCGCGCCGACCTCGCCGCCGAGGGCGCGGTGGTGCCAGCGCAGCAGGTTGACCAGCGCGCCGGCGGGCATCACGACGGCCTTGGGCGTTCCGGTGGAGCCCGAGGTGTAGATGACGTACGCCGGGTGCCTCGGGTCGTGCCCGGCGCCCAGTGGTGCGCTGGTGTCGTTCCAGTGGGCGCGCACGTCCGCCGGGTCGTCCAGCACGAGCAAGGGCCGGGCGTCGGCGAGCATGAACACCACCCGCGCCGCCGGGTAGTCCGGGTCGACCGGCAGGTAGGCCGCGCCGGTCTTGAGCACGGCGAGGAGCGCGACGAAGTGCTCGACGCCCCTGGGCAGCCGCAGCGCCACGACCCGCTCGGGCCCGGCCCCGCGCCCGATCAGGACGTGGGCGAGCGCGTCGGACCGGGCGTCCAGCTCGGCGTAGGTCAGCTCGGCGTCGCCGAAGACGACCGCGGTGGTGTCCGGGGTGCGGCGGACCTGCGCGGCGAACAGCGCGGGCAGGCTCGCCACCGGCTCGGGGTGGGCGGTGCGGTTGCGCTCGACCAGCAGCAGGTGGCGCTCGGCGTCGGTGAGCACGTCGAACCGCCCCAGCGGGCGGGCCGGGTCGGCGAGCGCGGTCTCCAGCAGCCGCGCCCAGCGGGTGACCAGGGCCTGGACCGTGGTGGCGTCGAACAGGTCGGCGGCGTACTCGACCCAGCCGTGCACTCCCCCGGCGCCCTCGCGCTCCAGCAGCGTGACGGACAGGTCGAACATGGCGGTGGCCGGGTGCACCGGCACGACCTCGGTGGCCAGGCCCGGCAGTGCGAGGCCGGAGCGGGGCACGTTCTGCAGCGCCAGCACCACCTGGAACAGCGGCTGGTGCGACAGGGACCTGGCCGGGTTGACCGCCTCCACGACCCGGTCGAACGGCAGGTCCTGGTTGGCGTACGCGGCCAGCGCGCTCTCCCGCACCCGCCCCAGCAGCTCGGTGAAGCTCGGGTCGCCGGAGGTGTCGGCGCGCAGCACCAGCGTGTTGACGAAGAACCCGACGAGGTCGTCGAGCGCCTCGTCGGTGCGGCCCGCGATGAGCGTGCCGACCGGGATGTCGTGGCCCGCGCCCATCCGGCTGAGCAGAGCGGTGAGCCCGGT
>NZ_JBQGCX010000273.1:0-2310 GCF_052038725.1 Actinosynnema sp. | reverse complement strand
GCCAGGGCACCGCGGTCGTCCTACACTGGTCGGGTTGCCTCGGCGAGGACGAGCATCACGCTCGGCGTGATCGACGCGGCGGTTGTGGTGATGCGCGTGCCCATCCCTTCCGCGCCGCCCTCCGCCGCAGGCCAGCACCCCGCTTACGCCTTGCCCGACGTGCGAAGGCCATATCGAAGGAGAGCCCCACCGTGTCCGAGGTCCGTCTCGCCGCCGAGCAGCGCACCGAGTTCGGCAAGGGCGCTGCCCGCCGCACCCGTCGCGCCGGCAAGATCCCCGCGGTGCTCTACGGGCACGGCTCCGACCCGAAGCACCTGGCTCTGCCGGCGCTCGAGTTCGCCCGAGTCGTCCGTGAGCACGGCCACAACGCGGTCCTGACGCTGGACATCGACAGCGCCACCGAGCTGGCCCTGACGAAGACCGTCACGACCCACCCGCTGAAGAACTACATCGAGCACGTCGACCTGCTGCTGGTCAAGCGCGGCGAGAAGGTCACCGTGGACGTGCCGATCGTGCTGACCGGCGAGCCCGCCGCGGCCACCCTCCTCACCCAGGAGAGCACCACCATCCAGGTGGAGGCCGACGCGCTGAACATCCCGGACCAGATCGAGTTCTCGATCGCCGGTCTCGGCGCGGGCACCCAGGTGCACGCGTCCGACCTGGAGCTCCCCAAGGGCTCCACCCTGGCCACCGACCCCGAGGTGCTGATCCTCGCCGTCAACGACGCCCCGTCGGCTGCCTCCATGGGCACCGAAGAGGGCGCCGAGGCGACCCCGGAGAGCTGAGCCCATCACGTCGGGCTGGTCGAACGGCTCCCCACCACCGCACGCCGGTGGTGGGGAGCCGTTCCCGCGTCTGGCCCCGGAGCGGGTGCGCGCGGCCCGGTTCCCGCGAAGACGGGTCAGGGGCTACGACCCCGATCAGGTGCACGCCCTGCTGGACCGGGTGGCCGACGCGCTGTCCGGCCGGGTCAGGGTGAGCCCGGAGCAGGTGCGCGCGGCGGTGTTCCGGGAGGTGCCCGGCGGTTACGAGCAGCAGGCCGTCGACCGGTTCCTCGCCGGTCTGGAGTGGCAGCTGGCCCACCAGGCGCTGCCCCCGACCTCGCTGCGGTCCGGGCGGGACCTGCTGGCGGTGGCGCTGCCCCGGTCGACCGCCGGATACGATCGCGCCGAGGTCGACGCCTTCCTCGCGCGGGCCGCGCTCGCGCTGGACGGCGGGCGCCGGATGACGGCGGGCGAGGTCCGCCACACCAGGTTCACCACCACGTCGGGGATGCGGCGCGGGTACCGGGTGCGCGAGGTCGACAACCTGTTGGACGAGCTGGAGCGGGAGTTGCGGTTCCGTGGGCGATGAGCTGACCCTCGTGGTGGGCCTGGGCAACTCCGGCCCGAAGTACGAGGGCACCCGGCACAACGCGGGGTTCCTGGTGCTGGACGAGCTGGCCGACCGGGTCGGCGGGCGGTTCAAGGCGCACAGGGGCGGCGCCGAGGTGGTCGAGGGCAGGCTGGCCGGGCAGCGGGTGGTGCTGGCCAAGCCGCGCGGCTACATGAACAACTCGGGCGGCCCGGTGTCGGGGACCGCCAAGTTCTACAAGGTGCAGCCCGCGTCGGTGATCGTGGTGCACGACGAGCTGGACCTGCCGTTCGGCGCGGTGCGGATGAAGCTCGGCGGCGGCGACAACGGGCACAACGGGCTGCGCTCGATCACGAAGTCGCTGGGCACGAAGGACTACCTGCGGGTGCGCTTCGGCGTGGACCGGCCGCCCGGCCGGATGGACCCGGCGGACTACGTGCTGAAGGACTTCTCGGTGGTGGAGCGCAAGCAGCTGGCGCTGGAGCTGGACCGGGCGGCCGACGCCGTGGAGGCCCTGGTGTCCTCCGGCCTGGAAGCCGCGCAGAACCAGTTTCACTGATCTTCCGCGAGGGGCCCACCACACCGGTGGGCCCCTTCGCGTTGCGGCTACACCGCCACGAGCGCGGCGGCCGAGGCGCGCCGCAGCTTCCCGGACGGCGTCTTGGGAACGCTCCCCGGCGGCAGCACGACGACGGAGAAGGGCCGCACGCCGACCGCGTCCACGACCTTCGCCGTGATCGCCTTGGTCAGCCGCTTGACCTCGTCCTCGTCGGAGGCGAGCCGGGACTCCACGACCACGGCGAACCGCTCGCGCCGGGTGCCCGCGTCGAGCCGGACGGCGACCGCGTTGCCCGCCCGCACCCCGTCCACGGCGGTCGCGGCGCGCTCGACGTCGGTCGGGTAGATGTTCCGGCCGCCCATGATGATGACGTCCTTGAGCCTGCCGCAGACCACGAC
>NZ_JBQGCX010000272.1:0-1820 GCF_052038725.1 Actinosynnema sp. | reverse complement strand
CCCGCTGCCAGCCCGGTGAGCGCCCTCCTGCCCACCGCCGGTCCACCCGCCCCCGCCCTGCCCGTCCCCGCCGCGCGCCCACGCCCCCTCGTCCGCGGCGCCCTCGTGGTCCCCGAGCACCTGGCTGTGCGCCTGCCGCAGCGCGGGCCCCGGCTCGATCCCGAGCTGCTCGACGAGCGCGTGCCTGGCGTCCCGGAACACCTCCAGCGCCTCGGCCTGCCGCCCGCCCCGGTGCAGCGCCTGCATCAGCAGCGCCCGCAGCCCCTCCCGCATCGGGTGGTCGGCGGTCAGCGCCGTCAGCTCGGCGACCACGTCCGCGTGCCGCCCCAGGCCGAGGGCCAGCTCGGCCCGCCGCTCGACGGCCGCCAGCCGCAGCTCCGCCAGCCGCGACCGCTGGGCCTCGGCGAACGGACCCGGCACCCCGGACAGCGCGTCGCCGCGCCACAGCCCGAGCGCCTCGTCCAGCTCCCGCAGCGCGCCCGCCGGGTCGGCGGCGGCGAGCCCCTGCGCGCGTTCCCGGTGCGCCTCGAAGCGGTGCACGTCCAGCCCGTCGGGCTCCAGCCGCAGCGCGTACCCGGCCCCGACCGAGTCGATCACGCCGGTCGCGGCGCGGCGCGAGCGGTCCGGGTCGAACGCGCGGCGCAGCCCGGACACGTAGGTGTAGAGGCTGGCTCCCGCCGTGGCCGGGGGAGCGTCGCCCCACACGCCGTCGACCAGCTCGTCCCTGGCCACGGTCTGCCCGGCCCGCACCGCCAGCATGGCGAACACCGCCCGCCTCCGCGCGGCCCCGACGTCCACCTCGGTCTCGCCGCGCCACGCCCGGACCGGCCCCAGCAGGGCGACGCGCAGCGGCGCTCCACTAGGCACGGCGACTCCTCCCGGAATCCCGGAGGGGAGCGGTTGTGCGCGCCGAGTTGGAATACCCGGTCATCCCCGACTGGTGCTCCACAGCACAACACTTACTCGTTCCCGGTGGCGCGACGGTGTTCGCGACAACGCGACCACCCGCGTTCCCAGAAACATATTCACTTTCCGTGCCCGGACGCGGGCATTGCGGTGAACGCGGATACTGCTCCGGATGGGGTAACTCGCACCAGCGCGCGTCGGAGTGCCGAGGAAAAATACTCGGAGTGGAAAAAGTCATGCGAGCCTCATCACAACGGGTTCTTCCTGTCATCGCAAGTGCTTGAGGTGTGAAGGACGTGCACGCGCGGTGCGCCACCTGAAGGAATGACCGAACAACCGGAAAGCGCGCCGAACACCCCGGCTGAGACATCGCCGCCACCACCTCACCCGCTCGGTCGCCCCGCACAACCACCCGCCCGCGATCGCCGCCCCACCCGCGCACGCCCCACCCGCGCGCCCGCAGGCGGCCGTCCGCGACCGCCCGCGCGACGCGCCCGCCGGGCCCGACCGCTCGATGATCCGTTCAACCACCGGTGCGGTCCCGTTCATCCCCGCCCTGCCCGATCCCGCGCCCGGACCGGCCCGCTCCCCGCCCGCCGCGCCCCGGTCGCACCCTGCTCAGGGGTGCTGGAGGGCCCGCCGGTCCCGGTACCGACGACCCTGGGGCGCCACCGCCCCGCCGAGCAGGATCAGCGGTGTGGAGGTGGGAGTGATGACGGAGAAGCCGATCGTCGTGGGAGTGGACGGGACCGCCGACGGTGAGCGCGCCCTGGTCTGGGCGCTCGACGAGGCCGCGACGCGCGGCTGCCCGCTGCACGTGGTCAGCGCCTGGGACTACGAGCCCCTCGCGGACTGGACCGAGCAGGCCGAGACGCTGGCCCGCCGCCGGGCCGAGACGATCGTGGACAACGCCC
>NZ_JBQGCX010000271.1:0-1698 GCF_052038725.1 Actinosynnema sp. | reverse complement strand
GCGCTGCCCGAGCCGACCGGCAGCGACGTGTTCACCCTGGTCTTCCCGGCGTTCGTGGTCAGCGGCCTGGTCGTGGCCGTGGTGCTGTGGCGGCTGTTCACCTCGGAGAACTTCACCTTCGGCGAGCGGGCCAGGGTCGTGCGCTGACGCGCGGGCCGGAGCGCGCGGGGACCGGTCGCGGCGGGGCGCGGGGACCGGCCGACCTGTCGGAACCCGTCGTTAGAGTGACCGGGTGAGCGATCCGGGCGTGGACATCTACACCGACGGGGCCTGCCGCCCCAACCCCGGCCCTGGCGGGTGGGGCGTGCTGCTCCGGTACGGCGCGCACGAGCGCGAGCTGTGCGGCGGCGAGGCCGGGGTCACCACGAACAACCGCATGGAGCTGACCGCCCCGATCCGCGCGCTCGACGCCCTGACCAGGCCGTCGGTGGTCCGGCTGCACACCGACAGCACCTACGTCCGCAACGGCATCACCCAGTGGATCAAGGGCTGGAAGGCCAAGGGCTGGCTCACCAAGGGCAAGGAGCCGGTGAAGAACGCCGACCTGTGGCGCGAGCTCGACCGGGCCGCCGCGCGGCACCGGGTCGAGTGGCACTGGGTCAAGGGCCACGCCGGGCACGAGGGCAACGAGCGCGCCGACCAGCTCGCCGAGCGCGGCCTGCGCGAGGCCGTGGAGGCCGCGAGGACCGACCCGGCGGCGGCGGCCGAGCAGGCCGCCGCGGTCCTGCGCGACCGGGCGGGCGCCGAGGCCGAGCTGGCCGCCGAACGGGCCTCGGTCCGGCTGTTCTAGAACCGCGACCCCGAGCCCGCGCCGCACCTCCGCACCCGCGGGGAACCGCCCCGAGCGGGGGCCGGACCGGGCCGGTTCCGACCCGGTGCGGGTCCTGCCGCCAGCGGGGTGAAACGCAACCGCACAACCGGGTGATGGCGGCTCGGCGGGGTCGGTGGATCACTAGCGTCGGGGCACATGACCGATCTGCACGACCTGGTCCGCAGCGCGCAGACGGACGTGGGCGCGCGCGTCGTCGCCGAACTGCGCGCCAGGTTGCTGGACCAGCCCCACGAGTGGGTGGTCGACCAGCTGCTCGGCGAGATCGCCCCCCGGTTCGGCCTGGTCGCGGCCCCCGTGCACCGGGTCACCAGCCTCCCGCTGACCCGGTGCACCCTCGCCGACGCGATCGCCCAGCTCACCGCCTGGACCTCCGAGCGCCTGGCCGCCGAGTGCTGCCTGCTCGCGCCGCCCGCGCCCGGCGGCCCGCTGATCGGCCCCGCGCACCGGTCGCCGCTGGCCGAGGTGCTGCTCGCTGAGGCCAAGGACCTGCTGCACGCGCTGCTGCTGGGCGACGAGGCGGGCGGGGTGCGGCTGCGCCGGGTCCGCCGCTGCCTGCTCACCCTCGCGCCGCCCGCCGACAAGGCCGCCGTGTTCGGGTTCCTCGGCGCCGAAGCGCCCCGGTGCGCCGAGTTCGAGTTCGAGTTCGGCGAGGTCGAGGACGGCCTGGTGGGCAGCGGTGTGGTCGCCGCGCTGCGGCTGATCAACCGGCTGGAGGTCAACGAGGTGGTGCTGTACGCGCGGGTGGAGGACGTGGCCGCCGCCGAGGGCTGAGCGCCTCCCGGCAGGCGCGGAACCCCGCAGGCCGAACCCCGCAGGCCGAACCCCGCAGGCCGAACCCCGCAGGCCGAACCCCGCAGGCCGAACCC
>NZ_JBQGCX010000270.1:0-4134 GCF_052038725.1 Actinosynnema sp. | reverse complement strand
GATCGGCCATCCGCCGCTGCCGCCCCACCCCCGACTGCCGGCAGGGTGGTTCGGCACGGCTGCCCCAGGCCACCCGCCGTTTCTCCGCAGGCACGGCGGGCGGCCCGGACAGCGGGGCGCTGGCGCCCCGCGACGGCTCGTCCCCCTCCCGGCCGCCCGCACGTCCCGCCCGCGTCAGCGGGGGCGCGGGCGCGCGGCGGAGGGGGACCGCCGAAGCCCTTATCCGATCCGGACGGCGCGCTGGATCTGGTTGCGCCTGGTCCGGCTGCCGCGCGTCTGCTCCTGCCGCACCTGCTCCTCCTCGGGGTGGGTCGCCGGGACAGGACCACTATGTCCCGCCCGCCCGCGCCGGAGGGCATCCGGAAAGGGGATACGCGGTAGTTATGCCCGACTTGGAGCTGCGCCACCTGCGCGCGGTGTGCGCGATCGCAGAGGAGGGCAGCCTGACCAAGGCCGCCTCGCGGCTCGGCCTCACCCAGCCCGCCATGAGCGCCCAGCTGCGCACGGTCGAGCGGATCGTCGGCGGCAGGCTGTTCGAGCGCACGCCCGGCGGCAGCGTGCCCACCGAGCTGGGCAGGCAGGTCGTCGCCTCGGCCAGGCTCGTGCTGGACGAGGTCGGCGGGCTGGTGCGGCTGGCCAGGGAGCGCAGCTCGGGGGCCGACCGGGGGCCGCTGCTGGTGGGGAGCGTGCCGACGCTGTTCTTCGGCGACCTCGTCACCGAGCTGCGCCGCGCCGTTCCCGGCGTCGAGATCCGCACCGAGACCATGCAGGGCGGGTCCGAGCTGCTGGAGAAGCTGGTCGCGGGCCAGTTCCACGTGGCGGTGCTCGACTGGTTCGAGGGCCTGGACACCCGCGAGCTGCGCGGCGTCGAGGTGCGCAGGCTGGTGAGCGAACCGCACTTCGTGGCGCTGCCCGAGTGGGACCGGCTCGCCGGGCAGGACGAGGTCGACCTCGCCGAGCTGGCCGACCGCGACTGGGTCACCCCGCCCGACCAGTTCATCGGCAACCGGCTGCAGATCGTCGCCGCGTGCGCGGGCGCCGGGTTCACGCCCCGGTTCACCCACCACGCCAACGAGGCCAGCAGCGCGCGCGGGCTCGTCGCCAGCGGCGCGGTGTGCTTCGCGCTCCCGCAGTCGCGGGGCGGCGACGGCATCGTGGTCAAACCGCTCAAGGGCTCGCCGCTGCTGATCGACGTCCTGGTGGCGACCCGCCGCGACGGCCCGGTCGCGGGCCGGGCCCACGAGGTCTACGCCTGCGCGGCGCGGGCGTACCGGGCGCTGCTGCCGAGGAACCCGGAGTTCGAGAAGTGGTGGGCCGACCACCCCGAGGCCCACGCCGAGCTGGACACGGCGCTGCTGGTCGACCCGGCGTGAACCCCTCGCCCACGCCGGGCCGGACGTCCCCCGGCCCCGGCGGTGCTCCGGGGCCAGGGGGGTGTGATCAGCGGTTCTCGACCGCGTCGGCGATCGGGGTGGCCGGGCGGCCCAGCAGGGTCGGCAGGTCGTCGGTGACGCGCTCCAGCGCGCCCCGGCCGATGGCGACCTCGATGTCCGTCAGCAGCTCCGCCACGAAGTCGGGCAGCCCGAACCCGACCAGCCCGGCGATCCGCTCCTGCGCCGTCACCGGCTTCGCCTCGTCGCCGGACAGCGCGGCCAGCTCGGCGAACGTCCACGCGCTCGGCCCGGTCAGCTCGTAGACCTTGCCCTCGTGGCCCTCGCCGGTCACCACGATCGCGGCGGCCTCGGCCAGGTCGTCGCGGGAGGCGCTGGCGTTGCGGCCGTCACCGGCGGCGTGCGCGACGACCCCGTGGCCCAGCGCCTGGGTGTAGTTCTCGTGGTACATGCCGTTGCGCAGGAACGCGAACGCGATCCCGGACTCGCGGATGACCCGCTCGGTCGCCGCGTGGTCGGGGGCGAGGGAGAGCGGGGACGTGTCGGCGTCCACCACGCTCGTGTAGGCGATGAACGCCACGCCCGCGGCCTTGGCGGCCTCCACCGCGCGGGTGTGCTGCGCGACCCGGTCCGGCCCGTCCGCCGACACCAGCACGAGCCGGTCCACGCCCGCGAACGCCGCGCGCAGCGACTCGGCGTCGTCGAAGTCGGCCTTGCGCACGTCGACGCCGCGCGCGGCGAGCGCCTCGGCCTTCTCCGGCGAGCGGGTCGAGACGGCCAGCTCCGAGGCGGGGATGCGGGTGAGGACGTGGTCGGCGATGAGGGCGCCCAGGTGGCCGGTGGCCCCGGTGATCAGCGTGGTCATGCGACCACGGTAGGAATCGAAGCTCACTTTTCGTAAGTACCCACTATTTTGTCGGGTACTTACCTCGGCGGAAGGATGCAGGTAACGTGGACGGCATGGCGACGACGGGTGACGTGTACGACCGCAACTGCCCCTCCCGGCAGATCGCCAGCCACGCCACGAGCCAGTGGGGCGGGTTGGTCCTCGGCAAGCTCCTGGAGGGCAAGCTGCGGTTCAGCGAGCTGCGCAGGGCGGTCGTGGGCGTCAGCGAGAAGATGCTGGCCCAGACCCTGCAGGCGCTGGAGCGCGACGGCCTGGTGCTGCGCGAGGTCCACCCCGTGATCCCCCCGCACGTCGACTACTCCCTCACCCCGGCGGGCGCGCAGCTCGCCGCGCGGGTGCGCGGCCTCTACGACTGGATCGAGGACAACCTCCCCGACCTGTGCGCCGCCAGGGACGCCTACGACGCCAAGCGCGCGGGGACCACCGTGTGACGGGTGCGACGGCCCCGTGAGTTCTGAACCGGTTCGGCGGGGTCGTTGGGGTCTGCGCGGAACCGGGTGGTCGGAACCACTGGAGGTCGTATGGGCGGCAGACGGAAGCACACGGCGGGCGGGGCGGCACTGGCCCTGCCCTTCACGGACGACCGGCACCCCGCGGAGCCCTACCCCGGCGCTCGGCCGGGTGCCTGCTTCGTTCACCTGGACGGGGCGGGTTGGCCGGTAGACCCGGACCCGATGACTGACTCGGGGTGGCGGGTTTCCCCCGACGGGGTGGACCTGGACGAGTGGCTGGCCGGGCACGGCGAGCCGCCGATGGCGGAGCGGACCCCGGTGCTGGCCTACGGGTCCAACGCCAACCCCGCCAAGGTCACCTGGTTGCGCGAGGAGCTCGGTCTCACCGGTCCCGCGGTGGTGCTGCGCGCCAGGTGCGAGGGGCTGGCGGCGGTGTGGGCCTCGGGCCTGCGCAAGGTCGACGGGCAGCGGCCCGCGACCCTGGCCGCCATGCCGGACGTCACCGAGGAGCACGCGGTCTGGTTCGCCACCGCCGAGCAGCTGCGCGTGCTGGACCGCTGCGAGGGGCGCGGGCTGCGCTACCGGCTGGTCCGCGTGCACAGCGGCCGGGTGACCCTGTTCGACGGCTCGGTGGTCGACTCGGTGCTCGCCTACACCGGCGCGGGCCGCAGGCGGATGCCGCTGCTGTCGGCCGGTGAGCCGGTGCGCTGCGCCGAGGTCGACCAGGTGGGGGCGCGCTGGCTCGGCGGGCGGCCCGCGCCCGACGACGGTCTCGACGTCACCCCGGTCCACGGCTACCCGGCGCCCGACGAGTGGCCGGACCGCCTGTTCGTCTACGGCACGCTCCAGCCGGGGCAGAGCGCGTGGGGGCTCGTCGAGCCCCTCACCAGCGGCTCGCCCGAGCCCGCGCGGGCGTCCGGGACGCTGCACGACACCGGGCTCGGCTACCCGGCGCTGCGCCCCGGCGGCGGGGTCGCGAACGTGCCGGGCCACGTGCTGCGGCTGACCTCGCCGGAGGAGGCGCTGCCGGTGCTGGACGAGTACGAGGGCGACGAGTACCGGCGGGTCCGGGTGACCCTGCCGGACGGGCGGGTGTGCTGGACGTACCTGTGGCGCGGGCCGGTCGACGGGTTCGCGGAGCTGCCGGAGGGGTGGGTGTGACGGTGGCGCCCCCTGGAAGCGGACCGTGACCAGCGTCGACCGCTCGGGCCGCACGAAGGTGTGAGATCGAGTCGCCCGCGTCCGGCGTAGGCCCGATCCGGTGAATCTCCCCCGTCAGGGGCCACCGGAGCGGGCACCGGGTACGTCCTCCTCCAGCAGCATCCGACTCTGGAGGTGGGACATGAGGCGACGGCTGATCGCGGTGTGCGGGGTGGCGCTGGCC